>JAIWEW010000017.1:0-13989 GCA_048632005.1 bacterium | reverse complement strand
TTAATAGGTTATAGTCCGGGTAAACGGGGTACTCCCTGGGTGGGCATCTCAGTGCCATCCCTTCTGACCTTTGTTGTCCGGCCTCCTGCCAACTCAGGTTAAAGAGAAAGGTCTCATTAGAGAGCCCTGCTCCTGACCTTTCCATGTCTGATATTAAGATGTTCCGTGCCTGAGGCATTTTTTGCTGCAGCCAGGCTACGAGCCTCGACTGCATATCAGCGAAGTCTACATCTCTTGAGATCATTTCCTGCCTCCCCTCTTATCCATCACTATCGGTTGCCATATTACCGGCGATATAGCTGGGATCAGCTGTGGGATCCCAGTTCTGGTATCCGTACTTGGGATATTTCCCTACTATTACCAGCTCTATAATGCCATAGCCAGTTTTATTTCCACACCTCATCTCGCATATTACTTCATCCAGAAAAGAGACTTCGCGTTGGACTGCTGGATCAGTCATATCCAGCTTGTATCCGTCCAGATAAGAAGTGCCCATCCATAGCCCATGAACAAATCCTCGATGGCCGAAATATCCTCCTGGTTTCAGGCAACAGAAGGAGAGGGCACGCATCGAGACCTCGATCTTGGAACCATCGATGGCATTATAAATGTTGGTACCCCCGGTTATTCGACGCATGTCAGGGCGGAAAACATAGTTATGCTCGATGCTCTTTAGAGGAAGTTCCTCTTTTCCGCTATCGTAGGGGTAGAAGACTGCACCAGAAAAGACGAGTGTTTGGCTATCCCAGGATTCCCTCGTATGATGGGAGACGCCGAAGTCGTCAAATTGCATGAAGCTGAAGTTATGCAGGTAACCAATAGGGATTTCATTTGGCTGAACGCCTGTTTCTGGCACGCCACCGCCTCGCCTGACACCCCAGGAGTGGTCTCTCAACCAGCGCCAATTCTTGCCATCTACTTCTAATCGCTTGTTTTCGACTTTTATCCACCCGCTAGCCCTACCTCCCTGCACGTAACGTACAACGTTTTCCAGAATCCTCCCCCTTTCCTTGGTAAACTGAGGATCCTCTTCATGTGGGGGCATTGTCCCCTCAAGCTCCACTTGGAAGCTGAGATCGTAGTCATTCTCAGCGAGGGTGCATCGAACCTTCTTCAGTGGCTCAATTATCTCGTAGGAGAAGGGCCCAACTTTAACTTCGTCCATATTTGGGCGAAGCTCACGTGAAGCCCTGACGTTATATTGTGTTTCACCTTTGATATTCAGGCAGGCGAAGGCATCCATTATATTACGGTTGGCGTACATGCCGAAGCCTATGATTAAGAGGAATTCCCCTGAAGTATCATAGACCACGGCCCATGCGCGCTCTGTCCATTCCCTGGCAGTGGTTCCCACAGAGTCGAAGGTAGCGACCGTTTGGTGACAAAGAAGTTCATCATATTTAGTTAGCATAAGTACCCTCCTTTTTTTGTCAAGTAATGCTGTTGGCTCTATTCACTTCAGCGATAGCCTGAAGCTCAAAAAGCCACTATCGGTATAAAAGGCCTCAGTCTTTTGTGCTCATTACTAGCCAGCCTGCTGCATAAATGGAACAGCGGTCGCAACTCCCGGTCTACATTTCTCTAATTGTACGGTGCTAGTTACCCGTGCCGTGTGACCTCGGCGGACAGTAGTAAACGGCTGGCCCCGTAGCCATTTCCGGTTTGAGGATGTATGCTTCTCTCTTTCTAATCAGTCGAGATACTTCGCTATCAGGGTCGGTGACATCTCCCCAGAAGATAGCCTCCATACCACAGCACAAAGCGCAAAAAGGCTCAAATCCTTCATCCAGGCGCTCATAACACATGTTACACTTCCAAATAGTGTGGGTGACTTCATCATAAGTGATAGCACCATACGGGCAGACATCGATACAGGCCTGACATGCATCACACCGCTCCTTTTTAATCACTACTATCCCGTCGCTGCGCTTTTCGATGGCATCAACAGGACAAGCTTCTAGGCATGGTGGCTCCTTACATTGCATGCAAGGTACTGGAAGGAAGTACATAGTTAGTTGTGGATAAACCCCGGCTGGCGTGTCCCGATGCGGCCCACCGATCGTTTCTACACGTATACCAGAGATAGACTCTAATTTATTCTCTACTTTGCATGCCACCGTGCATGCGTTACATCCGGTGCATCTCTCAAGGTCGATAACTAATCCGTATCGCTTTACCATTGCCATTTTATCATGCCTCCTGTACCCGCTCTACTTCGACGAGAGTATCGTGCATAGCCGAGTTTGGCTCGAACACGGCTGCCTGAGCGGGGTTAATAGTGAAGTGCGTGAGGGCCTGGTGTGTACCCTCAATATAGTGCTCGGGGGACCAGCCCTGGCTTAAATTGACCAGTCCGGGCTTCATGCCCTGGTGAAAGCATGCCTTAATCCTGACCTCACCGCGGTCATTGTAGACACGAACCAGGTCTCCGTCCTGGATATGTCGTGGCTCAGCGTCCGTTGGACTGATGTTAAGCACCGGCTCCGGATCCAGCTCACGGATCCAATCGATATTGGCATACATTGAGTGGATCCGGTACTTGGCATGTGTTGTCGAAAATGAGAGCGGGTACTTCTCAGCTAGCGGGGTGCGGGCACTCTCCATTGGTTCCAGGTATACAGGCAATTGCTGGTCGAATTCCCTTAGCTTCTCTGTATAGAATTCAAACCTGCCCGAGGGGGTATAGAAGTCCGGCACCGAATGTGGGCTTGGCGGCATCGGGCTCTCCCTGAGCTTGGCGACTGTGATGCCTTCCATCGACGGGTGTCCGGAAGCCAGCATTCGATCGATACATTCCTCGGGGTCTTCAGTGAACAGATCGTTGATTCCTACTCGGGGTGCCAGAATTGACAGCATATCGTAGTCCGACTTCGATTCGTGAAGCGGCTCGATCACTTTCTCCTGCAACTGGATATAGTTATGGGAGCCTTGACCCAACGGAGAGGCTATCTCCATACCTTCATAAAACGTGCAGGCAGGGAGGACGATGTCGGCATATTGGCCACTGGTGGTCATGAATGGATCAGCTACTACGATAAAATTCAGGCGGGGGACCAGTTCTTTCGTTAATCTGTTGAAGTCCGGGTCCTGATTGATCACGTTATGCCGCGCCATCCACAGGAAGCGGATGGGATACGGCTTATCTTCCAGAATGGCTTCGAATGAGTTGAGCAGCGGCAGGAAATTGGGAAACCCTTGACTCATGAGGGCTGTAGTATTCACATTTAACGGATCATGTCCTTTGAAACTGATGTTACCGGTGATGGCGGCCAGCGTGTTGATGGCCCTGAAGCTGAGGTCCCCGTGGAACGTCCTCGTGCAACCCATACCTCTGAAGGAGGCAGCTGGCTTCCTGGTGGCATATTCAATCGCTAGCCGGACGATGGTTTCAGATGGTATGTCCGTTATATCAGAAGCCCGCTCCGGCGTGTACTGCTGGATGAGGTCGGTCAAGAGCTGAAACGCCGGTTTGCAGGGAACTCCCCCGGCGTCGAAAACGCCAGATAAAGCCGGCACAGCATTGGCAGTATCATGAGGCAAGACGTTGTTCGTGCGGTTATCCCATATCATCCACTTTCCCGCTTCATCCCGGAGGAACATACCGTCGTCACTTCGCACCAGAAAGGGCCCGACGGTACGATCCGTGATGAAAACCGTATCGTGAAGACCTTTGTCAAGTATGACATTCATCATACCGAGAGCTAGCGCAGCGTCTGTGCCCGGCCTGATGGGCAAGAACTCATCGGCTTTTGATGCTGTGGTGGTGAAGCGCGGGTCAATCACGACGATCCTTGCACCTCTTTCTTTGGCATCCCGGATCCGGCGCCACTTGAAGGGTTCGGTATCAGCAGGATTATTGCCCCAAATGAGACAGAACTCCGGTTCATCGAAGCGGTCCGTATAGTCTTCTCCATACCAAACACCCGGGTAGTTCACACCATAACAGGCGGAGTCTGCACATGGACCGGCGGCATCCCCAAACCCAGCCGTCAGGATAAAGGTTCCACCTAAAGCGCCGGCGAAACCCAGATATCCTGCTAGGGTGAGCAGTCCAACCCCCTCAACAACCCATGCAAGGGAGCTCGGACCAAACTTGTCACTTATCGTCTGCATATTCTCCGCTATCTCGTCGAGAGCGCTGTCCCAACTGATGCGCTCCCAGCTCCCGTCACCGCGGTCCCCCGTTCGCCTCATCGGATACTTAAGGCGATCGGGATGGTAAACCAGTTTTGGGCCGCAGAGGCCGCGAGCACAGATATGGCTGCTACCGGTGTGATCACTCGGCTCGAGTTTTATCAGTCTGCCATCTGCTACATGCGCATATACGCCACATGCGATGCCACAACCCAGCGGGCACACGGTACGGATCACCCTGGCCCCCGGTGCTGCCCTGACTATCCTCTCAGAACTCATTTTGGCTTCTCCTTTCTAATACTAGTATCCTCTTTAGTCCAGTTCCATCACTACAATTTTTAAAATATTGGAAGTGGTACAATAACCGGGGGCTGGTCACCAGTCTATTGATCAGAATCAAAGTGTTATGTAAGAATATAACACCCCGGCCTAATTACTGCTCAGGTTCCTTCTCCAAACCATCATTTCCCTCGTCCCACTTGTACGGCAAGTCAACAATTGTACCTGGCTCTTTGATCGACTTCAAGGCATCGAAAGCATCCTTGATTATCGCCATCTGAAGGCCGCGATCAAACGGTTTCCCTGTTGTATGTCCCAGAGGGAAGTTTACGAAAACGGACCTAGGTGGCTTCACCGACTCGGTCACATCACGTGCCGAGCTTGCCGATATGGTTGGTATTCCTCCCTCCTCGACTAATCTCGCAATCAGTCCCACGGACTGGTGGCAAACCGGTCATGCAGGGACAAGAAAGAAGACATCCACTCCTTCATCCTTGAGCCTCCTCAGTATCTCGGGCGCCATCTCATTTTGCAGTACTGTACGGCGAAAAATGCGGCCCATTATTGTGAAGCTCACTGGAGCAAGCTCGCCAATATAGCCCTCTACTTCCAGCTCTCTGAAACGTTCAATCGGAAAGACGCAGTTGATATCCAACTCAGCCTCGGTATGATCATAGTTGTTGTGGCTCATGGCTAATAGTTTGATATCAATATCCTTAGGGATTTCTCGAAAGGTCAGGTCATTCTTTTCCGGATTGAAGGGGAGCTGCTGGCCCTTGATGTACATTCCTCCCGTACTGAGTAGTGCCACACGACACTCCTCAAGTTTCTTTTTGAAAGGAGTAAATGGAGCAGTATCATTTACTGTCCACTCATAGGGCGGGAATCCCTGGGCAGCAAATAAGGCCCTGGTTTGTTCGATATATTTTATTGGTATCATTTTATTCACCCGTTATTATACATAACCTTCCAAAGAACAGCACCGCTAGAATTCTTGAGTTTTCAACCACTCTAGAGTGATTTCAAAGGCTTCCTCAGCGGAGAAAATAGGTTGGTAGCCGAAATCCCGTGTCGCTTTATCGTGGACGAAGGTATGGTCCACGCAGATACAATAGACTGA
Source organism: bacterium (assembly GCA_048632005.1). Classification (GTDB taxonomy): domain Bacteria; phylum Chloroflexota; class Dehalococcoidia; order E44-bin15; family E44-bin15; genus JAAXQM01. Next base: position 8,456 of record JAIWEW010000017.1, on the reverse strand, counting down.
GAACCTATTGAAATTGGACCTGGGGCTAAATTTCTCAGCGAACCACGCGAGAGTGTTTGCTATACCATGGGGTATAGATACCTTAGGTTCAGATATACCCATTTGTTTTAAGAAGGGATTCATAAAATCAAAAAAATTCCCGGTGTGGTGATCAGTAATGAAATAGACCTGTCCGGATACCGGCGAATCCGGCACCAGGTGCTCGGCAGCCAGTATATGAGCGTATGCAGCATTACCGGAAAATACATGGCTAAATTGGGCCTTTCCGTTTCCCAGCCGGATATTCATACCATGCTTAGCATTTTTTATAATATTAGGCAGGTGATACTTATCTCCAGGGCCATACATGCCCACGAGGCGTAAAGCACATGTCGAGAGGGTTTGTCCGTTTGCCTTAATGACAGCCTGTTCGCCCAGCATCTTGCTATAGGCATACTGGTTCATTGTCTTTGGGTCAGTGGGGTATGGTAATGACTCATCGGCAAGATTATGGCCATGCTTACCATCCATGACAACGTCCATAGTGCTCGAATAGATAAGCCGGGGGATCCCAAGCTGGATGCACGTGTCAATGATCAGTTGCGTGCCTGCTACATTGGTATCATAGTAGATCGTTGGAGGTAGGTTAGGGTCCCAGATGGCCGCTGCAGTATGAATGACTGTATCCACACCCTCACAGGCTTTTCGGACTTCTTCAGCATCTCTTATATCACCCACAATTATATCGGCGCGTTCATCCGTTGCAGGCTCTATGTCTATGACGCGGACTGTTTTCCCACGCTCCACAAGTTGGGAGACAATCGCACGCCCCAGCATCCCGGCACCCCCTGTTACGAGATACACTTCCGGTTGCCCCGAACCAGATCCTTGTGTTTCCTTCATCACCCATCCCCTTTCAATACTTCGTGTGTAGAAAGGGTACATCGCAGGCATATATTTGTCAACGATAAATGACGACTAATGAAAGGGCAACTACCGTTTAAAGTATTCCAGTAAAATTTCCAATTTAACTTACTACTTCTTGTACGATTCCTCGGCCAGCTACAATACTATGCCCTGCCTATCCATCTAGTTATACCCAAATTGTTGACAGTTATAGAGCATTGCATTATACTCTGCTCACACTATATCTAAGGAGGTTGCTGTCATGACTGAGCTGGAGGAACTAAGGGCAAGGGTAGGGATTTTGGAGGACCTAGAGTCTATCAGGCATCTAAGGAATAAATATTTCCGATGCTTAGACGGAAAGCTATGGGATGAAATAGCCGAATGCTTTACTGACGATGTGAAGACGAGTTATTTCAACGGAGAGATCAAGGTAGATGGTCGCGAGGCAGTTGTAAATTTCTTCAGGGTTGGTCTAACAGATGTTCTGCTTGCAATGCACCATGGTCATCACCCTGAGATTGAGATAACAGGTAAAACAACAGCAAGAGGTACGTGGGAATTATTCAACTACATGATTGATACGGTTAATAATAGGGGACAACGCATTGCGGGTGTCTATCAAGATGAGTATGTTAAAGAAAACGGGCAATGGAGGATAAAATCGATAGTCTGTAACCAGATCTTTCAGGAAAACTGGGATAACAAGGATATACCAAGTTTACAGCTTACAATACGAGGTACTCCACAATATGCTGCCACGCCCTCATGGCGAATAAGGTAATCCATATAATTAATGGTTAATCGAGATTACGGAAATCCCAGGAGGAGGTAAATGATGACCGATTTCCCCAGGGAGGAAGTACAAAGAGCAGTTGAGACATTTCTGGACATGAGGGCGAAAGTTGAGGCCAAGAAACTGAACTGGGATGCACTTGCCGACCTGTATACCGAAGATGCTGTGTGCGTCGATTCTGCCTGGGGCAGAATCGTAGGCCGCGAAGCTATTCGTAAGTGGATGTGTGACAGCATGCAGGGTTTAGAGGACTGGACGTTTCCCATCGAATGGACCATGATCGATGGTAATCGAGTGGTTATAAGGTCTTTTAACCGTCTGCCTGGCCAACGCCCGGATGGCACATACTATGAGGCTCCCCTTATGCACTACATGACCTACGCGGGAAACGGTAAGTTTTCCTTCGAGGAGGATCTTTTCAACATGGCACATGTTATAGAGCTTTTGGTGGAATCCGGCTGGGTCCCTGGTCCGGAAGTGAAAATGCCAGAAAAGGTTGTTCGATAACCTATCAGTAACTTATAACATAATTAATGGAGTTATGGGGGTAGTAGGTTACTCTATCCTATGATATGAAACAAGATCGACTTTGTATGCATTCAACCTCGATTGGAGTTAGGACCGAGATATTGCACATGATCCAGACATAAGACACGATAATCAGAAGTAAAGGTATTAAGAAATACAAGCAACTGCTAGTGAGACCTATGGTATTTGGATTACTATGCAAATAATAGCGAAAGGAGCGATATGAGGATTTTATTAGTTGGTGTTGGTCAGTCAGTTCCAGGTTTCGAGGACATATGGTTTGGCATAATCGAGAAAGGCTACAAGAAAGTGCTACGCCATGATACGGAAGTGGTACAAACGGGATTAGAAGTAGGTCTTGGCAACCCTTTCGATTACACCAATGATTATTACACGCACCTGAATCTCGGCGGCATCGTAGAGAAATTCATTGAGGCTGAGAAGGAAGGATTCGATGCTGCTGTGGTAGGTTGTTTTGATGATTGGGGGATTAAAGAAGCTAGGGCAGTGGTAGATATGCCTCTTATCGGACCTGGTCTATCAAGTATGCTCTTTGCCTGTCAGCTTGGAGGCAAGTTCGCTGTAATTGTGGCTAATATGCCAGGAATCGTTCCTCATATTGAGGAGCAAATCAGATTATATGGTTTGCATGACCGACTAATACCCAACGGAGTTGTCAATGATATACATGACTTTGGTGATACGTGGACCAAGAGCTTTGCTGATCCACAGTTTGCTGCCGACGGTGTGATAGAACGTTCGAAAGAATTGGTAGAGAGGGGAGCTGATGTTATTGTAGTTGGCTGCTGTGGTATTGGACCTTTCTGTAGCGCTGCGGGCTTATATAAGATCGAAGTGGGTGATAGGAATATCCCCATCGTGGATGCTCAGATGATTGCAATGAAGACCGCTGAGATGGCTGTGGACATTAAGAAAGGAATTGGATTACCGTTTACTAGTCTACCTCGACCTCAGCAAGAAGATGTAAAAAGGGTTAGGGATATATTTGGATTGCCTGCTTAAAATTGAGTTTGACGTACTAGGGAACCAGAATATCTTGTTCTAGGTTAGTATGAGTTCCCAATATTGTTTGAACAGCCCGCGATCATTGTACCACTTATAGAGTTAGACTTTCCGGCATTTGAACGTGCCTGCTCCGATCCTTTTTTTCTTACTCCCCGGTTACTGAAAAAGGGGTCTTTCCTGCCCACATGAAACGTATGGCTGATAGATGATATAATACCGTCCAGTACGCCGCATGCAATGCGGCAGCCAACGATAGAGAGACTTGTTGGAGCCGACAACCGAACAATGCCGTATTCTGGAATCATCGACCGGGGCTACCACTCTGGTGCAGTTCCTATCTGTGCAAAAGCAGGCAGCATTTGACCAGTATCGTGCAGCCTCAGAAGCCGCCGTGAGGGGGAACGGTGGCCATCGCGCCTTTGGTGTGCATATTGATCAGGTGCTTGCGGGCGGAGAGATGCCGTTTCAGGAACTGGTGGTCGATATGTTTCCCTCTGGGGAAGCGGCCTTGATTGCCTTCGACACGGCGAAGGAGACACGGGCAACAGCCGTAGCGGAAGCGTACATTCTGGCGGTCCGTCCCGCAGGTGGTCCTCTTGGTCTGGTACGACGCCTGCGCTTTCTGGCGCCACTCTTGAGGCCGATCTTGGGGACCAACTCTGAGAAGGAGCGGCCGAAACTCAAGGGCAAGTTGAATCCCGATACCGGCCCTGTCCCGGAGACGATAGAGGTTCTAAGAAGGCACGACCAAACGACGCCCTTCTACATGATGAATCTGAACAGGTACTACGCCAGGGCACAGTATGAAGGGGGTCAGGCCAGAAAGCGAACGGGAGAGCAGGCGTACGCCCGCTACGCCATTCGCATTGTGCCGTATCTCATCAGCGTCGGCGGCTACCCTGATTTCATGGGGCATGTTATCGGGACCTTCGTCGGCAGTGAGGACAGCCCCTTATATGATGATTGGAGTGAGTTTGGTATGGTCTATTATCCTTCGCGCCGCGTCTTTCTGAATATGGCGACTCACACACCTGTAAAGGGCATTCATCATCGGGATGCCGGCCTGGCACGTGCCGTCCTCATGCCGAGTACAGCTTGGCCTTCCTAGAAATCCAGCGTGGCGCTTGGGCTGGCAGGGGAGTGACTAACATCATGGACAGCTCGATAAGATTTGATTTCATACCCACCAATGGCATTCGTCTCCACACAGCGTTGGCCGGGCCTGAAGACGGCGAACCGGTCATCTTGCTGCATGGTTTCCCGGAAGCGTGGTTTGGCTGGGAGACCCAGATTGACGCTATGGCCGCTGCCGGTTTTCGTGTCATCGCGCCGGACCAGCGCGGATACAACCTGAGCGACAAACCCAAGGGCGTCGCCAGCTACTGCATGCATACCTTAGCCGCCGATATTGTCGGGTTGGCAGACTCACTCGGATTTGAACGCTTCTGTCTCGCCGGGCATGACTTCGGCGCAATGGTCGGTTGGCACATGGGGATGCAGTATCCGGAACGCCTCAGGCGGCTGGCTATTGCCAATGTGCCGCATCCGGTGGTCATGCGGAGCTACATCCGCAAGCATCCATCCCAGATGAGCAAGAGCTGGTATGCGTTATTCTTCCAGCTCCCGGCCTTGCCAGAACGTATCGTGCGAGCTGGCAACTGGCGCATGTTGATGTCGGCGATGCCTGTAGGACTGTCTGAAGATGAGCGTGACCGCTACCGAGAGGCGTGGGCACAGCCCGGTGCTATGACCGGCATGATCAACTGGTATCGGTCGATGCTTCGTCATCCGCCAAAGCTGACAGGGTCTCCCCGCATCTCCGTGCCGACGCTGGTCGTATGGGGGAAGCAGGACCCACATCTCAGTTATGGAATGGCTCCACTCAGCGTGGACCTCTGTGAGTATGGCCGCCTGGTCACATTCGAGGACGCCACTCATTGGGTGCAACATGACAAACCTGAAGAGGTCAGTCACCTGCTCATTGAGCACTTCCGGGGCGAATAATGGTGAACACGTACTTGCCGGACCAAGATGGTATTAACAAGCTGCTTCTGCAATCGGGCTCCGCTTCTTCAGTCCGAGCGCTATCTGTACGCAGTCAGACCCTTTGGCACTCCTCGAGGACCTGGACGGGGTCTTCACCCTCATCGATCCTGCTCCTAACCATCTCCACCATCTCATTCCTCTTAAGCTCCACCAGTGCCGTGCTCAGCTCATCGGACATTCTAAACCCCCTTCTATTGCGGATTATTTGCTGCCAGCAGCCCTCTTCGTCCCAGATCGTCCGCAATATCTTCCAACCCGACTTCCTTCAGTTGTTCCCGGGTCTGGAGACCGGTGGCAACATCCCATCGCCTGAGCTGGTAGTAATCCGCCCTTAATTTTATAAAGTCCTCCCAGTCTATCGTCGCTCCTTTGCGGGAGATTACTTCACCATTCTTCCCCGGCACGAGGCTTTCCGGATCGACCATGTGCCCTTCAAATGGTACATTGTGCCAGTTATCAGGAAGCTTGTCATCGTCCCGGGCCCTGTGGCCTTCCCTCAGCAGGATAGCTCTTTGCAGGTTGAAGACCCTCTCACCGATCCGGTTAAGGGATGCTTCGTCGAATTCCTTCCCGATCACAGCCGAGAGTATCTTACTTTCCAGAGTGGGATCACCCATGTGGTCTTCACTATTGCGGATATCGAGCATGGGGTATACCCAGTCACAGATCATGAGAGTTTCCTTTACGTACTGGCGATCCTGTATCAATTTCGCCGCGAGAGCCTTGCCTTCGTAAGTGGAGAAATCGGCCGCTGCTTCGCCTCCCCAGAACTGCCGGGCAATTCCCCGCAGGACATCTGTGGAGATGTGTGCTCCCTCAGTACCTTTGTTCCAACTGGACCACTGAGCCAAGGTTAAGCCAACTTCATGGATCTGCTGCTGGGGTTCCCTCGGTTCAAACGGAAAAATGAGGGTATTGGTGATGTACATCCGCGGTTCATAGGGATCGGCAGGCTTTATTAAAGCCACAGCTTCAGGACCGATCTTTTCAGCCGCCCTTTCACGGCCAAGGGCCAGAACATCACCAAATCCTTCACGCAGCGAAATCATCCTCACCACTGTCTCCATGAACTCAATGCTGCCGATCTTCGACATTGGGATGCCGGTCTGTTCCTCGGTTAAGACACCCGCGTTGAAGCACTCACATAGCCACTCCAGCAGGGTTTGCAGCGTCCACGTATCGAGGCCGTAATCGTCACAGACTTTATTAGCCTGGAACGGTGCATCATTCATCTCGCCGTAGTATCCCAGCGACCACACCAAATAGAAGAAACGGGATTGACACATGAATTTGCCGGCTTTTCCATCGTCAGCGGTGTACTTGATTCTGAGGCAGTTGCCGAGACAACCATAGCATGGTTCTTTCTTGGTATTGGGTCCGTACACCATGAAGTCCATGCCCCAGACAGGAACGTTGTCTTTACCCAAACCTTTGAAGTATCTCGTCAGTTCGCGCAACCGTTCCGGTTCGGCTATTTCCGTCTTTTTACCGATCCCCTTCACGGCGATGGCTTTCAATTTCTTTGACCCCATGACTGCGCCCAGTCCGCCGGAGCCGCTGGCATCGTTGTCTGCCAGCAAAGTTGCCGTAGTAACCATGTTTTCCCCGGCCGGTCCTATCGCCACAACTCTGGTTTTATCCCCAAGTTCCCCTTTCAGGAGATCCCGTGTCCGGGCAGCGCCTTTTCCCCACAAAGCGGAAGCATCCTTAAGTTCCACTTTTCCATCTGAAATTAGGAGGTAAACTGGCCTATCTGATTTACCCTGTATGACTATTCCATCATATCCGGCGAATTTTAGCTCTGCTCCCCAGCGTCCACCGAGGTTTCCGTAGCAGAATTTATCCGATACGGGCAGGGGAGACTTCCCGAAAACACCCCATCGAGAGGCGCCCAGCGCTGGGATTCCGGCCATCGGGCCGAGCGCGAATATCAACCGGTTTTCTGCATCGAAGGCGCCAGCTTCAGGCGGGACTTCATCCCAGTAGATTTTAGCGGCAAGCCCTCGTCCGCCGAGGAATCTTTCGGCGTAATCACTGGTTGGGGTCTCTGAAATATTTCCGGATGATAGATCAACCCGTAAAATTTTACCGGCAATTCCAAAATCAGTCATGACGATGTTTCCTTTCATATGAACTTTAGGTTACAAGCCGAATGATAACACAGATTTCGGAACGAATACCACACCTGTTATATCTTTCTTGCCGCCAGGTGGAAAAACATTTACCTGGCCCTGAGACAAATCCAGTCAATATTTACCTTCCCCAAATAGTTTGATGCAGCGAAAAAGCATGCCACCTCTGCACTGGGGTGCTCCCGGAAGCCCCTTCCGTTTCCCGATCCCTGGCCTATGACTCCCGCTCCATATTCTCATCCACCGTGGTGCCGGTCGCAACCGGTATGGACGATTGCTATGGAAATTTCGTACCACTTTTCGTCTTTGCCTATCATTCTGTGATTGGTTTATCGCCGGGCAATCCTACGACTATATGTCCCGCCGTCTGTCCCCGATCGATAGGATAATCCGCACCGGTACAGCTGGGGCTCTCGTCAGATGCAAGGAACGAGACGAAACGCACTACATCGATGATCTGTTCCTCACGAAGCCACCGGTCTGTTGGAATGAGGGATGGATCAGCATCTGGGTCCATGGCCTCTGCCCGTATGGCGGTTCCAATGAACGGGAAAAGCATCTCGTTACTGCCAACACTTGGCAATACGACATTCACTCGAATTCCATACATGCCCAACTCGATGGCAGCAACTCTCGTAAGGCACCGTAGTCCCCATTTGCTTGATGCATAACATACACTTCCATTGTGCGGATCGAAGGCGTCTATAGAAGCAACGTTCACAATAGATCCGCTACCGGCTCGGCGCATGGCTGGTGTCACTGCTCTAATCCCGAGCATGGGACCGACGAGGTTCACATCTAGCGCCCGGCGAAAGTCATCTGCTGAGGTGTCAGCGATAGTAGACAGATGAAGTATTGCCGCATTATTGACCAGCACATTGACTACCCCGAAACGGGATTCAGCTTCTGGAATCGCAGATTCCCAATCATCCTGGGAGGTAACATCCAGGTGCTGGAAATATGCAGCATCTCCCAACTCCTCAGCAAGCGGCTCGCCCCTCTCGTCCAGAATGTCCGCAATCAAAACTCTTGCTCCGGACTGA
>JAIWEW010000016.1:0-14466 GCA_048632005.1 bacterium | reverse complement strand
GTTTGTGCCTAGGGTTTGCTTGGTCTGGGGAGGTGCGTCAACGACCCGGATAAAGGGTTCATGCCGGTAAAATTCTCGGTAGAGCTCCATCACCCTCTTTTTTAACTCCTCCACACCGCCCTGCCCGGCTTTGATCCTGGCGTAGCATGTAGCGAGCATACCCCGGCTCATCGGTATGAGATGGGGTACAAAGGTCACCGAAAGTGCAAGGGCCGGGTTCAATCTGCCAAGCTCCTGAGTGATCTCAGGCAGATGGCGATGCCCCTCAAGGGCATAGGCAGAGACATTTTCATTCACCTCGGCGAAATGGGTCCTCAGGCTTAACGTTCTCCCTGCGCCGGAGACCCCGGACTTGGCATCGATTATTATATCTGGCTCGATGAGACCCTCCTTAACTACGGGGGCCAGGGCCAGTATAGCGACGGTGGGGTAGCATCCGGGGTTAGCCACCAGGCGGCTTGAGGCGATATTGTTACGATCCAATTCAACCAGGCCATAAACAGCCTCGCCGAGAAGCTGCGGGACGGGATGGGCAAAGCCATACCACTTATCATAGTCTTTAGCCTCCCTAAGCCTAAAGTCGGCACTGATGTCGATTACCTTAATGCCCCGCTCCAGCGCTGCCACGACGGCTTCAGCGCTCGTCTTGTGCGGGAGCGCCGAGAAGACCAACGTTACTTCTCCAAGCTCAGGCTCGATCGTCAGATTCATGTCGGCAAGGTGGGGCAGTACCTCGCCCAGCTTCTGCCCTACGGTGCTTCTCCCCGTAATCGAATGGACATCGACCTGGGGATGTTGATGAAGGATCCGGGCAAGCTCCATGCCTATATAGCCTGTAACGTTTATAATGCCTACTTTCACCATCATTACGATTACACCTCCGTTAAACCAGTTAGTTTCTCCTCGCTCTCCTCTTTGACCGCTCTATCTCTTTTAGCCTTTCATCGTTAATCCCGAAGTGATGAGCTATTTCGTGACGTACCGTTTCTGCAATTCCATGCACTATTCCACTATCGGAGCGATACGTCATTTCAATAGGTTTCTGGAAAATGGTTATCTTATCCGGCACAGTCATCGCATGCCTTTTCCCCTGTTGGGTCAGTGGGATACCCTCATAAAGGCCTAAGATCTCTCCCCGCCTCCGCAGTCCGACGCTAGCCAGCTGATCACGGGTCGGCCAATCCTGGACTACTACATCTATGTTCTCCAGGCTCTCCAGGAACTCCGGCGGCAAGCTTTCGATCGCTTCAGCTACCAGTTGCTCGAATTGCTCCCTTTCCATAGACACACCCTTCCAGAAGTATGCACTCACTGCATCGGGGGCGCTGCGCTCTACATACTCTTCTGCCATGCGCCAATACGTTGATGTGAAATTGATAGATCGCCTCCGCGGGTATGAGCTCCTCCAGTATCTGATGCGCCCGCGCCGGCGAAACCTTTGGGTCAATGAGCCCCAGGCGTCTGCAGACCCGGTAAACATGCGTATCAACCGGCAGTGCTGGCATTCCCAGAGAGAATAGAAGCACGCAGTTCGCCGTTTTCGGTCCTACCCCGGGCAGCGCTTGAAGCCATGCCCTGGCCTCAGGTAGTGGGAGTTGACCAAGGAATCCCAGGTCCAGGGAGCCATGATCATCCAGAATTCCCTCTAGGATCAACTTGATCCTGGGCGCCTTAATCCTGCTCAGCCCGCCACACTCGATGGCCGCAGCGATCTCCTCGATACTTGCCCCTGCCACCCTATCCCAGGTGCCGAAGGCCGAAATTAGGCTATCAAATGCTCGGTGAGAGTTCACATCCGATGTGTTTTGGGAAAGAATAGCCCTGATTAGCTCGGACAGTGGGTCGCGTTGCGATCGCCACTGGGGGATGCCATACTCCTGCCCCAAAAGGTGGATAAACTCATTTATGGTCATAGCGTTCTCAAATGGCAGGTATCGTTGATCAAGGTGACGGTCGCCTTTCCCTCCCTAATTTCAAAAAGGTTGATTGCTGTAGTATCCTGCTCTATCTGCCAGAAGTGGGAATTATCCAGTCCCAGAAGATGGCAAAGGAGCACCTTGCAGACCACCCGGTGAGTTACCAGGGTAACCATCCCATTTTCGTGCCGCGCTGCTATGTCATCGATAGTGGCAACAGCCCTTTTACGCACTTCCTCCAGGCTCTCTCCCTGAGGAATCTCAAGCCTGTGGGGGCTATTATGCCAGAGTTCGAAGAGCTCAGGGTAATTCTGCTTTACCTCCGCGATGGAGAGCCCCTGCCAAACACCAAAGTTCATATCAATAATCCCATCAAGCGGCACTACGGGGAGGCTAAGACGGTTGGCGATAATCTGAGCGGTTGCCATTGTTCGTTTAAGGGGACTTGAGTAGATAGCTGTCACCTCCCATTGCGCGATCCGCGGTGCTGCCGCCTCCGCCTGCCTTAGCCCGGTTTCATCCAGCTCGATGTCTATCCAACCCCTAAACCTCTCGTTCTTGTTCCATTCAGTCTGTCCATGTCTGACTAGTACAATTTGAGTCAAACGAGCCTCCTTCCAAGCTCAAACTAGCCCCTCCTCCCTGAGGGCGTTGATAATATATTGAATCTCAGTGCCGGTTAGTCCAAAGCGATGCAAGGTATGACGCACGATCTCCAGGCCAGCCTCAAACTCAGGGCGCACCAACTCGGCCACACCAAGGGTGCGAAGCGTCTGTGCCTCATCATCGAAGTGAATTCGGGCTACCACATCCAGTTTGGGGTTAATCTTCAGTGCGTTCCTCACCGTCAGTTCTGTTGCCGTGGGCTCATGGAAGGTGATCACTAACACCTTTGCCTTATCAAGAACAGCCCGTGAAAGTATCTCAGGGTTACTCGCATCTCCATAGATGTGGGGCACCCCTTTAGCATGTAGGGTATCGATAATCCTCGGATCGTTATCGATCACCAGATAGGAAAAGCTCCTTCGCTCCAGAACCATACCCAGATTTCGCCCGACGAGACCATGCCCGCAGATTACCACGTGGTTACTAAGCTGGAAACCCCGGCTAAAGTGGGGATCAGTGTGATCGGCTAGAATACGGGCGAACCTTTTCCCCTGGCTGAGCCTTTTATAGAGAAGCGATGCCCCTCCCAGGGCGAAGGGAGTCAGTAATATAGTAATAACCGCGCTGGTTAAGGTCAAGTCATATAAATATTTGGACATAGCACCCGCGCTCAGGGCGGCTGCGGCCAGCACGAAGCTGAATTCCCCGATCTGAAACATCCCGGCACCGACGTACAACATGGTTTTGACACTATAACCGAAGAGCCTTGGTATAAGGGAGCAGATAATAAACTTGCCACCGACAATCGCTGTTACCACTACACTAACCGCCCCCAGATTTTCCACCAGGAAGAGTGGATCGACAAGCATGCCCAGAGAAACAAAAAACAGGGTGGCAAAGATATCGCGTAGGGGGACGATCTCGGCGAAGGCCTGGTGAGCATACTCGGACTCGCTTATCAGCAGCCCGGCCACGAAAGCACCTAATGCCAGTGATATCCCGAAGTAATCACTGGCAAAAGCTACTGTTAAGACTAGGCCAAATATTGCCAGTAGGAAAAGCTCGCGGGAGCGCAGCCCTGCCACCCGCCTTAGTACCCGGGGCAGGACCCACAGTCCGAGAACAAGCATCCCCCCAAGAAAAAGCACTGCTTTTAACACCGCTATACCCAGTGCAGTTGCCCAACCTGGTTCTCCGATGACTGGAATGATGACCATCATCGGTATCACTGCCAGGTCCTGTACTAGCAGGATGCCTATCATGATGCGGCCATGAGCTGTGTCCAGCTCGCCCCGCTCCATGAGGAGCTTGAGCACGACCATGGTGCTGGAGAGTGCGATGAAAAAGCCAAATAAAACTGCTTCCTGCAGTGGCCATTGAAGCAATATGCCGATTACTAAACCCAGAGTTATTGTAGCGAGGATCTGAACTATGCCACCGATGATGGCGACTCGCCCTGTGCGCCTCATCGTTTTAAGGGAGAACTCCAGGCCCAGGGTGAAAAGGAGAAGAACAACTCCGATTTCTGCCACGGTACTGATCTGATCCACATCCTGAACCAAACCAAAACCGTAGGGACCGACAGCAATGCCTCCAATAAGATAGCCTAATATGACTGGCAATCCGAGGCGACGGGCAATTACCCCACCGATAAAGGCAGCAACCAGAACTATGACCAGGATAATCAGATCCAGATTTTCCATCACTTGTACTCTGGAAAGCGTATTAAGCTATTCTAGCACAGGATAAATGTGTAGACCAATTATTGACAATAGGCCTGCTCTCTCGGTAAACTGAGCCTGCCATCACAGACAAACAAGGTTGACTGGTGCATTGGGCATAAGTAGGAACTCCGATTGTACATAATTGGCGGCCGTTTATGAAGAGGTGCCGCGATTATATCGGGGCTGGGGGTCGTTTGAGATTATTTCACAGTCTCATATGAATCGAGGTTTTAAATGACAGCAAATGAGGAAATACGCGATAAGATCGCTGACGCCCTGAAGGGGCAGGACGCCGATTATATTGAGATCCGCATCGAGGAGCGAGAGGCGAGCCATATTCAGTACCGTGGAAAGGAATTGGAGGATATTGGCCGTAGTACAAGCCTCGGGGGGAATGCTCGCGCCCTGGTAAAGGGAGGGTGGGGCTTTGTCAGTTTCAATGAGCCAATCGGGTTACGGGACAAGGTAGAACTGGCGGTGAAGCAGGCAAGGTTGGTGGGGAAAGAGGAGAGCAAGCTGAGCCCGGTGGCGCCGGTGGTAGATATGGTGACACCCCAGATAAAGAAAGACCCCACTGCTATTCCTTTGGCGCAGAAAAAACGGCTCCTCGATGAGTACAACGAAATCATCTGGGCCACTCCTAAGATTCAGACCTCTGTGATCGCCTATGGAGATGGCAAGAAATCGGTCGTATTCGCCAATTCCGAGGGTAGCTATATCGAGCAGGCAAGGGTAGATCTCTCGATACGCTTCATGGTTATCGCCCGGGAGGATGGCGACGTTCAGCAGATAGTGCTCAGCATGGGTTCAAGCGGCGATTTTGGCTCTATAGAAGGGCTTCATCAGGAGGTGACGGAGGCGGCCCAGCGCGCTGTATCGCTGCTCTCTGCGCCTCAGGTCAAGGGAGGGGAATACACTGTCATCCTTGACCCGGTTCTTGCCGGGGTTTTCGTCCATGAGGCCTTCGGGCACCTCTCCGAATCCGATTTTGTCTATGAAAACGAGCGCATGAAGGAGATCATGGTTTTAGGACGGAAGTTTGGCGGTGCGCACCTCAACATAGTGGATGGCGCTGCTATCCCCGGATTTCGGGGCAGCTATAAATATGACGATGAGGGGGTGCCTGCTGCTAAGACCTATCTTATTAAGGAGGGGGTGCTGGTGGGGCGGCTTCATTCCCGCGAGACCGCGGCTAAAATGGGTGAGAAACCCACCGGAAACGCCCGTGCTCTCGACTATCACCATCCCCCTATTGTTCGCATGACCAACACTCTCATTGAGCCGCAGAACGTCTCCTTCGAAGATATGGTCGCCGACATCAAAGAAGGGGTCTATGCGAAAAACTGGTATGGGGGGATGACCAGTATGGAAATGTTCACCTTCTCCGCCGGCGAAGCCTATATGATTCGTAATGGCAAGCTAGCGGAGCTACTCCGACCCGTGATGCTTAGCGGTAATGTATTTAATACCCTGGAGAATATCGATTCCATCGGTGATGATTTGGAGATGAACCAGGGCGGTGGCTGCGGCAAAGGGGGACAATCTCCCCTACCCGTCTCCAATGGCAGCCCCCACATCCGGATTCAGAAGTGCCTGGTGGGAGGAAACTAGCAGGTAGTGTGGAAAAGATGGGAATAGAAGAGATAATAAATAGGGCGAAAAAGGTGGCTGAGGAGGTTGAGGTCTTCCTGGTCTCGTCGAAGGAGACACCGGTGGGCTTCGAAGCCAACCGGTTAAAGATGCTCGATACCAGTGAGTCTACTTCCGTCACCCTGCGCATTGTCAAGGATGGGAAGATCGGTTTATCTGGTACCACAAGGCTCGATAACCCCCAGGCGCTGGTTGATATGGCTGTAGAGACTGCACAGTTCGGCGCCGCAGCGAAATTTACCCTTCCTGCAGCGCAGGCCTACTCTTCAATCGAAGTCTATGACGATGATGTAGAGTCCGTGGCCATAGAGGATATGGTTGAAATGGGCAACTCGCTTATCGACAGGTTGCGTAGCCACACCCCGGAGCTGGTCTGCGAGGCTGGTGTTACCAAGAGCGTGGGCACAGTACACATTCTAAACTCCCGTGGCGGCGAGGCCAGCTACCGCAAGAGCCACTTTTCCATCAGCATAGAAGGGACACTGATTCGGGACACGGATATGCTCTTTGTTGGAGAGAGCAACAGCTCATGCCGTCCGATAAGGGAGTTCCAGGAGATAGCCGATGCGGTGATCGAGCAATTAGAACTTGCGAAACGTACTGCATCGGTAGCAACGGGGAAATTACCGGTGATACTGACCCCTAAAGGGGTAGCAAGCGCCCTGCTTTCCCCCTTGGCACTCGCGGTTAACGGCAAGATGGTCGTGGAAGGGGCATCACCACTGGTAGGCAGGAGAGGAGAGCTTATCTTCGATAAGAGGATCTCTATATGGGACGATGCCACCCTCAACTACCGCCCCGGCAGCCGCCCCTGCGACGATGAGGGGATACCCAGCCAGAGGACAGCCCTTATCGAAGGGGGGGTGGTCGCAAATTTCCTCTATGACCTGCAGACTGCGGCTATCGCTGGCACCACGAGCACCGGCAGCGGCAGCCGGTCCCGGGGGGGGATGCCCACGCCATCGGTGAGCGCCCTGGTGATTGAAGAGGGGGACACCTCCTTCAAGGAAATGGTCCGGGACATAAAGGAGGGGCTGGTAGTCGAGATGCTCATTGGGGCGGGTCAGGGGAATGTTTTAGGGGGCGAGTTCAGCGGAAACGTCCTCTTGGGATATAAGGTGGAGAGTGGGGAGATCGTGGGGCGGGTGAAGGATACCATGGTCTCGGGAAATATCTATGATGCCCTAAAGGGGCTCGTGGCCGTCGGTAGCGAAGCGCAATGGGTAGGCGGTGCGCTCAGGCTCCCACACCTCTATATATCAAGCCTGGCAGTGGCTAGCAAGGGATAACAAGGAGCCATCATTGTCTATAGACTCTTTTGCTAAAAATCTTATCGAACTTGGTGATGAGAATAGACCTGTGATTCCCTCGAAGCTAGCCAATGTTTCCACTGTATCTTCGGAAGAACTGCTACTGTTTCTCGATGCATGGGTTAACATGGGTTTTGAGAGGCGAAGGCAGATCGTGCATTATCTTGTAGATCTTGCTGAGGAGGAACCCAAGCTGAACTTCGATGCTATCTTCCAGGCCTGTCTTTACGATCCCGATGAGATAGTACGGGTAAGAGCCATCGAAGGATTATGGGAATATGAAAATAACTCCATTATCGATCGCTTTATCACCATGCTTAAGGAGGATTGCCAGGAATCGGTACGTGCTGCTGCCGCTCAGGCACTAGGCAGGTTTGCGTTGCTTGCAGAGCTGGGGAAATTGAGGCCTGACGATAGGGCTAAGGTGGAGGAAGCACTTATTACGACGATCGACGACCAGGAGGAAGGGCCTGAGGTACGGCGGCGGGCTATAGAGGCGATCGCTCCCCTGAGCCTGCCTAGGGTAGCGGAGATTATTCAAAAAGCTTACCACAGCGAGGATAATGAAATTCGGGTAAGTGCCATTTATGCAATGGGGAGGAGTAGCGATCCAGTTTGGCTTCCCACGCTGCTGAAGGAACTGGGCAATCCCGATACAGAGATGCGCTTTGAAGCAGCGGTAGCATGTGGTGAGATAGGGGAAGAGGAGGCAGTGCCCCATCTGATGGAGCTTATCCATGATCTTGATACACAGGTGCAGCAATCCGCCATAGCGGCGTTGGGGATAATCGGTGGAAGCGAGGCTGAGGCAGCCCTTGGTGAATGCCTGAATCATCCCGAAGAGCACATTCGAGCTGCTGCGGAGGATGCTTTAGAGGATCTAGGCCTTGGTAAGGATCCAATCTCCTTCAGAATTATATAGCCGGAGTTTGACATGCTAAGAGGACGAAAGGTCATACTCAGGGAAAAAAGGCTGGAGGACGCTGAAAATGACTACGTCTGGAGAAGCAACGAGGAGCTTGCTCGCTTAGACGCGGCACCGACCTTGAGAATACCCTTCGCCCATTTTTTAGAGAGCTACGCTGATGAGCTTGCACGGCGAAGCCGGCGCCGGCGCCGCTTCGCCATTGAAACCCTGGACGGTAAGCATATTGGTAATTGTATGTACTACAATATCGATGAACGTAAGGGGGGTGTAGAGTTGGGGATCATGATCGGAGACCGCGACTACTGGGATCAGGGTCATGGAACCGATGTGGTCACTACTCTCCTGGATCATATTTTCAGCACGACGAAGCTCGAGAGGGTTTACCTGAATACCCTGGAATGGAATATCAGGGCACAGCGCTGCTTTGAGAAATGCGGTTTTGTTCGCTGTAATCGGCGTAGAAGGTTTCACAATAACCTGATTAGCATGGACATATATCGCAGCTCCTGGCAGAATCGTACTTCGCTTAAAGGTGACCAAACCATAAAAGAGAAGCAGGAAGGATAATCCTCCCTGCTTCTTGCTGTATTGTAAGCTCTGTTAAGTCTTCGGTGGTGTTGGATTCTCCAAGCCCGAAGCCAAAGAGACGGGCACAAGCTCACATAATTCGTCTACAGTCCACGTCCCCTTCGTGTAGATGGATCTGATATACTCAGGTTCAGAGTAGAGGTGAACCTCTCCTCCCATGACGGAGAAGGTGCGGCCATTAATATTCGCTGCCTCATCGGTGCAGAGGAAGACCACAAAGGGGGAGACGTTCTCCGGCGGCGTGAATATCGTTCTCATGAAGTTATCCAGATCGGCACCGCTTATTCCCATGCTCTTTCCCCATGCTGCCTTAAGCTCTGGGGTCAGGGTCATCCTGGTGCCGGCCATAGGTCGGATGGCATTACAGGTGATTCCGTATCTTCCCAGGTCTCGGGCCAATGTGCGTGTTAAGCCTACGATTGCCTCTTTAGCGGCACTATAGTTGGCCTGACCCATATTGCCCAGTCCCGCTGAAGAGGAGGTATTTACAATCCGCCCGCTCCGCTGCTGCCGGAACACCGTGCTCGCGTGCCTGGCGCAATTGAAGTGGCCATAGAGGTGAACCTTTAATACTAAGTCCCATTCCTCTTCACTCATATTGAAAACCATGCGGTCCCGCAGCACGCCGGCATTATTGACCAGGATGTCCAGCCGGCCAAAATTGTCCATGGCACATTTGACCATCTTCTCTGCGCCTTCGAAGCTAACAACATTCTCATAGTTAGCTATCGCATCGCTCCCCATTGCCTTGATTTCGGCGACCACCTCATCGGCAGGTGTCTTGTCGGCACCGGTGCCATCCAATGTGCCTCCGAGATCGTTAACTACTACCTTAGCCCCTTCAGCAGCAAGGGCCAGGGCATGGCATCGTCCCAGTCCCCTACCGGCGCCGGTAACGAGGGCGACCTTTTCCTTTAATCTCTCACCCATTGTCATCGACCTCGTTTTTTAGAGGGGAGAACGACAACGGCACTGCCCGGTGTGGTCTTCTCCCCTTTCCCGTTCTCAACCCAGATGTTGCACTCTACGATATGCTCACCATTCTCCACTTGCTTACCGGTAATAGTCCCCTTACACCACCACGTTTCCCCTTCATGAGGCTCAGTCATGGTCTGCATTTTCCGCGGGTAATCCATCGCTCGGTACTGGCAGGAGAGCTTCTTAATGGTGCCTTCATCACCGACCCAATCGGTCATCAAATGTCCCAACCAGGCACGCTTCAGTGCGCCGTGGACGATGGGGCTACCAACCATCATGGAGGTGGCAAAGCTATCCTCGTAATGCAGGGGGTTGAAGTCCCCCGAGGCCCCTGCCCACTTAACCAGCATCTGGCTTGTGGCCACCTTGGCCAGCGGGGTTACCTCGCCACCCACCTCAACGTCTTCATAATAGAGCTGTTTTTTTACCATTGTTTCCTCCTATTTAGCTGCAGATTAATGTGGCCCTTGCCTTGGCCACCGTATCGCCGTTCTGGTTTAGATAGGTTTGCTCCATGGTAAGGAAGAGCATCTTCCCCGTCTTCCCTGTCCGCTCCCGGGCGTCGACGAACTGTCCGTAGACGATCAAGGTATCGCCGGCGCGCACCGGAATGTAGAAATCAAACTCGACGCCGCCATCGAGGATGCGCATCAAGCCGCTCTCGAATACGGCGTTCAATACCTTGGCCATAACTGCACCTGTTTCCAACCCACCCCCTTGGGTCGGCCAGCCAAAAAATCCAGGGGGCGCTATAATTCCCCCATACCGGCTTTTTTTCGCATACTCTACATTGCGGTAAAGGGGATTTGGATCGTCGATCGAATCGGCGTATCGCGCTATAGCCCCAGCTTCCACCTGTAGAACGGCGGGTGGCGACACCTGTCCGATTAGAGACGTAAGTTTGTCTGTAACCAACGAGCCTTCTGTCACTTTGTTAACCTCCTTCTATTTTTATGGATATAATAAAGCCAGGTGGTGCTGTTATGCTACCATACCTGGCTTTCCTTTAGTATACAAGGGACTTTCTGGATACACCCCTTGTTCATTTCCGACCTCTTTAGCATTTATCCCTGGTTAAAATAGTAAGCCAATCGCGATCGCCAAGCCAAAAAAAGTCTACATCAGCGACGGTGCCGCTGTCAAGCGTTGCCGCCTCGCTTTAATACAGGTGTGCATGCTATTTTGCTTCTTCCTTCTCTAGGGGAGCAAAGCTTAATAGCAGCCGCTTCAGACCAGCCTCACCCTTGAATGCTACGGTGACCTCAT
The DNA here is from genome assembly GCA_048632005.1 of bacterium. Classification (GTDB taxonomy): domain Bacteria; phylum Chloroflexota; class Dehalococcoidia; order E44-bin15; family E44-bin15; genus JAAXQM01. The sequence continues at coordinate 3,500 of JAIWEW010000016.1, read as the reverse complement.
AATCCTCCCCGGTGGAGAGGCAGTTTACCACAATTCCTTCACCGAACTTGGCGTGGCGTACATGGTCCCCGGCACCAAAGGCTGTCCTTAGTGAAGGGGCTGGTGAGAGAATAGCCGCAGGCTGAGATCTTCTTTCATTATCGCCGTCAGGCGGTATAACCAGATGGGGGGGGATGTCTGAGAGGAAGCGTGAAGGCATGTTCACCAACGTATTCCCGAGAGACCTGCGGCGGAAGGCACGCACCAGATACAGCCGCTGCTTGGCCCGGGTAATCCCCACGTAACATAGGCGGCGCTCCTCCTCCATCTGATCCGGGTAATCATAGGATTTTCGATGGGGTAGTAGACCTTCCTCCATGCCCACTATGAAAACTACCGGAAACTCCAAACCCTTGGCGGCATGGAGGGTGATCAATGTCACCGCGTCGACCTTCTCATTGTAACTATCGACGTCAGATACCAGAGCCACACTCTCCAGGAAAGAGGAGAGGCTATCCTCGGGCTCCAAATGGCGATAATCATTTGCTACGGTGCGCAGCTCGAGGATGTTGTCCCACCTATCTTCCCCATCTAGCTGATCCAGGATATATCCTTTATATCCGGAGCGCTCCAGCACTAGGTCTATAAGCTCAACAATGTTCAGCTCTCTGCTTGCCACGATCAGTTCATTAATTATGGCGAGGAAATCGGTGAGCACCCGGCTAGTACGTGGACTGAAGTTAGTTTTTTCAGCCTCGTCAGCGACCGTCTGCAAAGCGGCATAGATAGGCAGTGAGCGCCCTCTGGCCCATTGCTCCAGCTCATCAATTGTACGCGGGCCAATCCCTCGCGTCGGTACATTGATGACGCGTGCCAGGCTAACGCTATCATAGGGATTGTGGATTAGTCTGAGGTAGGCGATGACATCCCTAATCTCGCGCCGCTCGTAAAAGCGAGTGCCGCCCACCAGTTTATAGGGCATCCCATAGCGGATAAAGGATTCCTCAATAGCCCGTGACTGGGCATTGGTGCGATACATCACGGCGCAATCACCGGGTTTGAATAAACCCTGGCTAGCAAGGCTATCCACCTCTCCTACCACGAACTGGGCTTCCTCTTGCTCGTTATACGCCTCGGCAACGGTGAGCGGCATGCCGACATCATTCTCTGTCCACAGCCCCTTCTCCTTTCGCTGTCGATTAGCGGAGATTACCCCCTCGGCTATTTCAAGGATAGTTTTGGTGGAGCGGTAGTTCTGCTCCAGATATACTACCTTGGCATCGGGATAATCGGTCTCGAAGTTGAGGATGTTCCTCATATCGGCAAATCGCCAGGAATATATCGACTGATCGGGATCGCCCACCACACAGATATTTCGGTACGTACCTGCCAGTTGCTTGGCCAGCTTATACTGAACGGTGTTGGTGTCTTGAAATTCGTCAACAAGGATGTGATGGTAGCGCTGCTGATATTTTTGTAGCACCTCAGGACATTGCCGAAAGAGGGAGACGGTCTTCATCAGGAGATCATCGAAGTCTAATGCATTGCTCTCATCTAGGAGTTCCTGGTAGCGCTGGTAGACCCGCCCTGCCACTTCGTCGAAATAGGTGTGCTTTACATAATCCTGGGGTGCGATGAGACGGCTCTTGGCCGAGGATATCGCTGAGAGGAATGGACGTGGGGGGGAGTGTTTGGGGTCGATATCCAGCTCTACAAGGCTGCGCTTGATGAGGCTGAGTTGATCGTCATTGTCGTAGATGACAAACCTTGGCTCCACACCGATATGCGAGCCTTCACGCCTCAAGATGCGGGCGCAGATAGCGTGGAACGTGCCAAGGGTAAGATCCTCAACCGTATCGCCGAGGAGGTGATAGAGGCGCTCCTTCATCTCCCGGGCTGCTTTGTTGGTGAAGGTTACCGCCAGGATATGATAAGGGCTAATCTCCCAGACCTTGATAAGGTAGGCCACCCGATGGGCAATGACCCTGGTTTTGCCACTCCCGGGGCCGGCAAGGATTAGGAGTGGCCCATTGGCAGACTCTACCGCTTCCCGCTGCGCCGGATTTAAGCCCTCAAGAATATCCACGTTTAGATTATAGCATCATAGTTAGGTCAGAGTAAGTGAGGAATTGCACTTTCCTAGTGCCGCGTGAAAGAACTCAGGACAGGGTGGTTATCGCAACATCGATGTTGCTAACCGCCCTGCCCTGCTATGTCTGAATCCTTTGTTATTTCCTATACCAGGAACGGAGGCATGGAGAGGTCTCCAAGCTCGCGTATCCTCTCGTCCAGCTCCTTAACGGTCCACTGCCTGCCTATATCGATGGAGTTTCCCGGCGTCCAGGGAATAAATACCTGAACTTTACCCCCGAAAACGGTGAAAATACGCCCTGTTATATCTTGAGCTGCGTCGCTGGCAAGATAAGCGACAAGAGGGGAGAGATTCTCTGGTGCGAACGTATCGAAAGAGCCATCTTCCGGTGGCTTCTCCCCCATCATTTCGGCCGTCATCGGGGCCCCCAACGTCATTCTGCTCCTGGCCATGGGGGCTACGGCATTGGAGGTGACGTTATATTTTGCCATCTCCCTGCCCCATACCATGGTCAGAGAAGCAATGCCACCCTTGGCTGAAGCGTAATTACCCTGGCTTGCATTCCCGCCGAGACCGGCATGGGAAATTGTGTTTATTAGGCGGCCGTTTATTGGGTTCCCTGCCTTGCTCTGTTCGTAGAAGTAAAGACAGGCCCATCTACCGCAGTTGAAGGTCCCCTTGAGGTGGACAGCGATAACGCTATCAAACTCCTCTTCGGACATCTTGAAGCTCATCCTGTCTCTGAGGAAGCCGGCATTGTTGACCAGGATGTCCAGTCTACCGAAACTATTGATGGCACTATCTATAATATCTTTGGCTGCTTGAAAGCCAGTAACACTGTTGAAGTTCGTTACCGCCTGTCCGCCCGCATCCTTTATCTCCTTGACCACCTGGTCAGCCGGGCTATGGGATTCCCCGCTGCCGTCCGCCTCACCACCGAGGTCGTTAACGACTACCTTCGCCCCTTCCGCAGCGAGTGCCAGAGCATGGGTTCTCCCAAGGCCTCTGCCTGCACCTGTAACTATTGCAACTTTGCCGTCCAGTACGCCCATTTAATATCAACCTCCTTGCTTTTATTTATATTTCGACCGCTTTAATATACCACATCTATCGCTTCACGGTCAAAGCCAAACGCTGAGGTGCTATGCCGAAAAAAGCAAGCCATTTACGTTTGATTTCGATTGACACTGCTTATTAAAAGCGGTAGGATGTTGCAGTGGTCTTCCTCAGGACTTACGTATATTTGCTAGGCTTTACGTGAAATTATTGGCCTTGCATATTAATAACAGTATCTACAGAAATGAATAGACTTAAAAAACAATAGCTCATACAATATGAGACCGCTGAAAAAGAGGTGCAGGATACTTCCTGCCGGGGGTCTGGGGGTGTCCCTCAGCTTTAAAAAGTCCCCCAAGATTGGGGGACTAGG
>JAIWEW010000015.1:0-14705 GCA_048632005.1 bacterium | reverse complement strand
GCGAATTTAAAAATGTCCATGACATGCATATTATCAGGAGCCAGGAAAGGCATTGTGCTCTGCCGGCGATGACTGGCAGATACGGCGTTTCCTTTATCGATCTCCGCAAAGAGATCGATGGTAAAACAAACGAGAGAACTGAACACAGTGAGGTATAAGAGCGGTATCATATTCGATATCCAGAGGTTCTCCATCCATGATGGCCCCGGGATCAGAACCACCGTGTTTCTCAAGGGCTGCCCTCTATCCTGCCTCTGGTGCCAGAACCCTGAGTCGATACGAAAGGGAAAGGATATCATATTTATCAGCAAAAGGTGCATTGATTGCCACAGGTGCCAGGAAGTCTGCACTCGAGGGGCCATCAATTTAGAGAGTAAGGAGAGGGTGGATAGGTCAAGATGCGATCTCTGCGGACAATGCACAGGCGTCTGCGACGCCAACGCCCTTAACATTGTTGGGCAGGAGATCACCACCGCCCTTCTGCTGGAAGAGGTGGTGAGGGACCTTCACTTTTATAGAGAGTCAGGAGGTGGCGTTACCCTTTCGGGGGGAGAGCCCTTGGCACAGCCTGATTTCTGCCTCGAGTTCCTGACGCTCTTGAAGGAGAAGGGGATAGATACCTGTGTTGAGACCTCCGGGTTTGTAAGCTGGACCAATATTGAGGCTATTATCCCCTTCGTAGACCTCTTCCTCTATGATCTTAAGGTTATCGATGACAAGAAACACCAACGATTCACCGGGATAGCAAATGATCTTATTTTACAGAACGCCGTCAACCTCATTACAAGCGGTGCTTCCGTGGAATTCAGGATGCCCCTGGTGCCGGGTCATAACGACGATGAGGAAGACTTAGAGAGAGTGATCGAATTCGTCAAAGATGTTTCACAAAAGAGTCCGAGCTCGAGGGGCTCTCGATCTGAGCCGACCCTGCATATCCTGCCCTATCACCAGCTTGGTATGAGCAAATACGAGCAGCTTGGTAGAGATTATCCGTTAATATCGGTCCCCACCCCTTCCGCCGAGCAAATAGAGGAGATCAAGAGTAGGTGTGAAAGGATGGGGGTTATAATAGAGGTTGGAGAGTAGGGCTGTCTATTGCCAGCCGATATTGCCCACGCAATCCTGCTCTCCTCCCTGAACAATGCGGAACTTTTTTGGCTCCCAATCCGTCTGTATAATATAGTGGGCCCAATATAGGCCTTCTGAGAATATAATAGTGAAGGAAGGTAACAACTATGAAAAGGATGATACTAAGTGTATTATTGGTGATGGTACTGCTGAGCGTGGCAGGTTGTAACGAAGTGTCGGACACAGCACAAGCGGATTTAGCACAATCAGATAAGCCGCGAGAGACTTCACCCGATATTGCCACCGCGGATCTCACAGATCTGGTCGACGGAAATAGTGCGTTCGCCTTCGACCTCTACCAGGCTATCAGAGAGAAGGGCGGCAACCTATTCTACTCTCCCTACAGCATCTCTCTGGCACTGGCGATGACATACGCCGGTGCTCGCAGTGCAACCGAGCAACAGATGGCAGCTACCCTCCACTTCACACTCCCTGAGGACCATTTGCACCCCGCATTTAATAGCCTGGATCTCGAACTTGCCAGCCGCGGTGAAGGCGCCGAGGGCAAGGACGAAGAGGGTTTCCGGTTGAACATCGTCAATGAAATCTGGGGACAGAAGGACTACGAATTTCGCAACGAATTCCTCGACGTCCTGGCAGAGAACTACGGCGCCGGATTAAGGCTCCTCGATTTTATAAACGCACCGGAGACGTCCCGTGTCACCATCAACGACTGGGTCAGCGATCAAACGGAGGGCAGAATAGAAGACCTGATTCCGCAGGGCGTAATCGACGCATTGACAAGGCTCGTCCTCACCAACGCCATCTATTTCAATGCAGCGTGGCTTAATCCATTCAACGAGGATATAACCGATGACGGCGCTTTCTATCTGCTTGATGGCGGCGAGGTAACCGTACCAATGATGATGCAGAGCGATTCCTTTGGCTATGCCGAGGGAGAAGGGTATCAGGCAGTGGAATTGCCTTACGACGGTCGCGAACTATCGATGGTGATCCTGCTTCCCGATACCGGTCAGTTTGAGGAATTTGAAGGCTCGCTGGACGCTGATCTTGTGGATACCATAACGAATGATCTCATATACAAAGAGGTCGCTCTGACAATGCCCAAATTCGAATTCGAATCGGAGTTCAAGCTGGCCGACACGCTTGCCGCGATGGGTATGCCAGTTGCCTTCACCGGAGCAGCAGACTTCTCGGGCATGACCGGTAACCGCGACCTGTTTATCGCAGAGGTACTGCACAAGGCATTTGTCTCTGTAGATGAGGCGGGCACAGAAGCCGCAGCTGCTACTGCGGTGGTAATGAATCTAACGGCAGCGCCGGGGGAGCCAGTCGAGGTTACCCTTGATCATCCATTCATCTTCCTGATCCGCGATATCGAGACGGGTGCGATTCTGTTCGTTGGGCGCGTGGTAAACCCGAGCGCATAACCCATAGACTATTGTGCCAGATCCGGTAACACTACCCCAAAAGGGCTATCCATAAAGGATAGCCCTTTTTACAATTTTAAAGGTTGCAGGAAGATGCTCTTCATCATAATCAATAAAAGACTGCTGAAATACTCTCAAAAGCTGATCTATCAAGATTATTAGTAGACGAAAAAAGTTGCATTTGACAACAAGTGGTGCTATTGTGCTGAAAGCTCTCCATGTCACACAATATGGTAGGATCAGAGGTGAATGGCCAAGTATATTATCGCCCATGATGTAGGAACGAGCCTGAACAAGGCGGTTCTGGTGGACATGGAGGGACAGGTGCATGGTAAATGCTCCGAGCCATATAAGGTCCACTATCCGAAAGCTGATTGGGCTGAGCAGGAGCCCGAGGATTGGTGGAACGCGGTAACGCGCACCACTAAGTTGCTTCTGGAAGAGTCGAGTGTGTCCCCAAGTGACATATTATGCGTTACATTCAGTACGCAGATGCTCGGTATTGTACCAATAGATTCAGAAGGGATACCGCTCAGGCGGGCGATAATCTGGCTCGACAACAGGGCTTGCCGGCAGGCTCAGATCATGATGAGGAAGTTTATTGATGCTCGTATCTTCGCTCTGCTGGCCGGTGCCGCTTTGTGTGGAAAGGATGGCATTCCGAAACTGCTATGGCTAAAAGCGGAAGAGCCTGACATATACCACAAGATGCGCTGTTTCCTCGATGTCAACGGATACCTCGTTTATCGCAGCACCGGTAATATGGTCATGGAGTGGACTGGCGCGTCCGTCTTCGGTATTGACCTCAAGAAGAAGACGTGGCTAAAGGGCATCTTCCGTTATGTCGGGCTCGATCCGGAGAAGTTACCACCACTGGTTCGATCCATTGATCAGGTTGGAGTTCTATCGAGAGCGGCATCCAGTGAGTTTGGGTTGCTAGAGGGGACACCTGTAATGGCTGGGGCGGGGGATGCCCCCTGCGCTGCCGTTGGGTCCGGCGCGGTTGGTGAAGGTGAAGGACACGTCTATCTCGGCACGTCTGGCTGGGTAGCAGTGGTTACAGAACACACACCGCGGGGCAAATGCGGAGCAGCAACGATACATTCGGCAGACCCGGACAAAGCGTTTCTGTTTGCTGAGACGGAAACTGCCGGAGCCTGTCTTCAATGGATGGGCGATGAGTTGTACGCGTCAGAGAAAATGGATCCCCAGATCCCTGACGTCTATGCCTTTATGGATGAGAGAATTGCCGATGTTCCCCCGGGCTCTGATTACTTGATCTTCACGCCATGGATGTGTGGAGAGAGGGCACCCATAGGAGACTGTAACGTCCGCTCCAGTTTTCTTAACCTGAGCGCTGGCCATACCCGTGAGCACATGCTGCGTGCGGTCTATGAAGGAGTGGCTTATAATATTAGATGGATCGTGGAAATTGTAGACAGACAATTCAAGTTTCCACTTCCAAGGCTCCGGGTCGTAGGCGGAGGGGCGCGGAGCGCACCCTGGATGCAGATTCTGGCGGATGTGACCCAAAGGACGGTTGAGGCTGTCCGCAACCCTCAGGAAGCGGGAGCGGTTGGGGCTGCTCTTGTAGCAGCAGTTGGTCTCGGGATATATCCCAGTTTCGAGAGCCTGAAGAACGTGGTGAAAGTAGAGATGATCCTCGAGCCACAAGAGGAAAATCGCGAGCTCTACGATTCACTGTTCCATTCATACCAGGATGCATACGGAAGCCTAAAAGGTTTCTACAGGCGGCTCAACGAGAAGAGGTCTGACAAAGCACGTTCATGCAAGGAGGTGTCTAAATGAATACGGAGGAAATATTGGGGCTCCCCATGGCATTGCCCGACGGGGTGGATTATGATGAGTACCTTATAGCTACCTATCTGGCTTCTTTCGCGGCAGAAGTCCCTATCCCATTGCTATCTATGGCTCTTGCGATTGAGCAGAGCACAGGCACCTGGGTAGCCGTTCCAGGAGAGACTCCGGAAGTACGACGTCATCACGTTGCCAAGGTGCTGGGCGTTTATGAGTTGCCTGATTACGAGTTCAGCGTGCCTCCGTCAGTAGAAACGCGGAACTGGGTTATCCAGGTAGCCTATCCTGAGGTCAATATTGGCTCACAGATACCAATGCTGCTGACATCCGTGGTGGGGAACATTTCAATGGGTGGGAATATAAAGCTTCTGGACATCCGGTTCCCCCAGAAGTTTGTCGCAGGTTTCAAGGGGCCGAAATTTGGCATCGCAGGCGTAAGGGAGATTTTGGGCATCCCCAAGCGACCCCTGCTCAACAACATGATAAAGCCGTGCACGGGTTATCCACTGGAGCTTGGAGCTGAGCTGTTCAGGCAAGCAGCTCTAGGGGGATGCGACATCATTAAGGATGACGAACTGATAGCCGACGCCTCATTCAATTCTATAGAGGGCCGAGTCAAACGATACATGGAGATCGAAAAGCAGGTGTACGAGGAGACTGGTGAACATACCCTGTATACGGTGAACATAACGGATAAAGTGCCAAAGGTTTTCGACAATGCCAAGCGTGCGATAGAGCTGGGATGCAATGCACTCATGATAAACTACCTGGCTGTTGGGTTGCCCGTTATGCAAGCTCTGACAGAGGATCCGAACATAAACGTGCCTGTTCTTGCCCACATGGACGTTGCCGGTGCTATGTACATGTCACCCCTGCATGGTATGAGCTCTCACATTGTGCTAGGAAAGCTGCCGCGCCTTGCTGGAGCCGATGTCGTCGTTATACCTGCCCCTTACGGGAAGGCTCCGGTCATCCCCGACAAATTCAAGAATGTTGCTAAGAATCTGACGTTCCCGCTATACCACCTTAGACCGACCTTCCCCATGCCATCCGGTGGAATCACACCATCTATGGTGCCGAAAGTGATGGCAGACCTTGGAAATGATATTGTAATAGGTTCAGGCGGGGGAGTTCATGCCCATCCGCAGGGTCCAATTGCCGGCGGGAAAGCATTCCGACAGGCGATCGACGCAACGTTAGACGGTATTCCCCTGGAGGAATATGCGAAGGAGCATCCTGAGCTGGAGGCTGTTCTGAAGCCATGGGCCGACCCGTTTGGCAAAGGCATTACAGTTTAGGTGTGAAAGGAGGGCATAATGTCAAGGGTAACTGTATTGGGAGGGGGCGGAGTGGTTGGGAGCATAGCTGCTGAGACGCTCGCTTCGAGCGGGGTATTCTCCGAAGTGGTAATTGCAGATATTAATATCGCGCAGGCGAATAGAGTAGTCGAAGGGCTGGGACAGGGTAATGCTTCAGCTGTTGAACTTGATGCGGTAAGCCCTCACAGTATTAGAAACGCTATTGCAGGCTCATCAGTTGTACTAAATTGTGTTGGTCCTTATTACAAGTACGGACCCATTATACTGAAGGAAGTGATCGAGTCGAAAATTAATTACGTCGATGTCTGCGACGATCTTGATGCCACCGAGAAACTCCTCGATATGGATGGGAATGCGAGGAAGGCCGGCATTTCAGCACTAATCGGAATGGGCAGTTCCCCTGGTATAGCAAACCTTCTGGTTAAATTCTGCGCCGATTCCCTACTTGATCAGGTTGAGGTAGTAGATATTTACCATGCCCATGGCGGCGAAAAGGTAGAAGGACCGGCGGTAGTGAAGCATAGAATCCACTCCATGAAAATGGACATCCCGATGTTCCTCGATAGCAAATTCGCAACGGTCAGGCTTTTTGAAGATAGCGGGAAATCACTAGAAGAAGAGGTTGAGTTTCAAGATGTGGGTACATACAGCGTGTACGCCTACCCGCACCCGGAGACGATAACACTGCCAAAGTTCTTGAAGGGCATAAAGAGAGTGACCAATCTCGGACTCGTGTTGCCGCCGGCCTATGCGGAACTGATCAAAGGGATGGTAAGGCTAGGTGTCACGGATGAGGAGCCAATGGAAGTACAGGGCCACCAGATTGCCCCACAAGAGTTTGCAGTAGCCTTCATACTCTCGCAGAGGCACAGACTGATGCAGGAAGCCGGGCTTATTGAACCCATGGGCTGCCTGAAAATAGTGGTGAAAGGCAATAAGAATGGGGAACAAAGCAACTACATCTTTTCGATGTCCTCCAGGGGACAGGGAATGGGTGAAGGCACAGGCGTTCCTGCCGCTCTTGGCACAATGCTTATGGCCACGGGGAAAGTGAAACACGAAGGTGTCAATCCACCTGAGGGATGTGTCGATCCATTGGATTTGCTCGAGCTTGCCCGGACCAAAGTAAGCCTGGGTGATAGAAAAGGGTTGCCCATCGTCATTGAGCATATAGATAAGGACGGAAAATCAAAGAGGCTGGACCTGCTTGGCTAGCCAGTGTGGCCCGGGGTCTAGCCCAGCCCCATAGCGGTGAAAAACTGTGAGAACCTGTCCTTCAACTCGTCTATCGTAGTATACCTCTTGTCAAAGAGGTCGAGCCCCAGGGCTAAGAACGGAACTCCAAGGTCGCGGCAAACCTCTCTCATGATACCTATGCTTGCCGCCCCATCCTTATGGCCCATATGCGCTGGCCAGACTACACAGTCTATCTTGTAGTCTTTGACCACCCGCACCAGGTCATTGATGATGTTATCCGTAGTACCGCGCACCTGTCTGACCATTGGCACATCACATATATTTCTCTTAGCCATGCCCCTGAACATGCTCTCCTCGCTGGCGGTGTCGATCAATGTGTAGGGTGTATAGCCCGTCATATCCATGACAATGCATACCCCCCACTCCTCCTTCAGCCACTCTGTGAGCTCGGGAAACCACACGGCTCGAATGTCGAACCAGTATAGCCTGATCCTCTCATTGGGAACACTCCCCTTACCCTCGCTCACCCTTCTCTCCGTCAGGTCAACAAGCTGCCTAAACCACTCTGTGCCTCTGCTATCGCCAACCATGTAGTTCTGAGCTACGCTCCATGCCTGAGCCCCTTTAGCGGCGCTGTGGGGACAGGGCACCGCGCGCCTTAGACCATTGTATTCTGCCCACAGCTGGTACTGCTTGTTGGACTCCTCGATAACCTCTCGTAGTCGGTCAACCGCAAATGTGTGACCGGTGTGCTCTTCGAGGAAGGCTACCATGCGTCGGAGTTCGTCAGCGTGAAAATCTATGCCACGATCGGTTTCCAAATAGGGCGCATCGGTACAGAAGATCGGTATATTGCGCCAGTGCTTGTTATGAGCGATTGTCTGATGAAGCATATTGGTCGCATCGCAGAGAGACAGTAGCCCGATAAACACAGTTGGCAGCGGCACACGCCCTGCCTCTACATTATTGATCCCCAGCCTGATGAGCGTGCACATATCCGTGCCCAAACCGGCTCTCTCAGCTTCATCGATCTCTTCCAGAATATAGAGTTCCGAGGTAGGTACATAGGGCATCTGCGCAATCGTATACCAAGGAAGGTCTAAGGCAACGAACAGCTCCGGCGCGTTAGCGTAACTGCTGGCGATGAATGGCTCGCCCTCCTCGGCACAGGTAATTATTCGATTGTAGTTGTCTACCATAGCCTTGACCAGGGTCACAGTCAGCTGCCTTTCAGGCGATTGACTCTGCTCATAAGCCCGCTTACCGCAAACTGCATGGCATCACGGTCCTGTTTGAAGCGTTCCAGACCTATTATTCCCATATTCTACCTTCCACTGTTTCCCGAAATACACTACGCAGTGAGACAATCTTATGCATATACACAATGTATGTCAATAGGGCAATGAGCAATCTTAACGCGATAAATACCTTCTTTCCTAAAACGCTGCTCATCAAAGCCTGACAGTGATATAATAGCTCAAAGAGTCTAGCTTGGTGAATCTAGAGAGGACAACGGAATGTTACACCCTTGTAATGTATATCTGGACATCGAGACAACCGGTCTATCTTCATACTATAACGATATAACCGTGATCGGCATCTATCTTGTAGATAGAAGCGATGAAAGACTGATTCAACTTGTTGGTGAAGATGCGACCAAGGATAATCTACTTGAAGCCCTCGACGGTGTGGATAAAATCTTCACCTACAACGGTAACAGGTTCGATATTCCTTTTATACATAATTATTTAGGGGTAGACCTGGCTGCAATATATCACCACCATGACCTTATGTATGATTGCTGGAAGAACAATCTTTACGGGGGCTTCAAAGCAGTAGAGCAGCAATTGGGTATACGCAGGCAGCTGAAAGATGTTAATGGATTTGAAGCTGTAAGGCTGTGGTGGAGATATAGAGATTATGGCGATCAAGATGCCCTGGCTACGCTACTGGAATACAACAGGGAAGATGTAGTGAATCTGAAGGTTTTAAGGGAGATACTGTGGTCTCATACTTCCATTGAAACAGGCAAGCGAGATGTTATATAGACATCTTTGAACTAACACAGCGAGAAATTTGTATGCCCATCTATTCTCACTCCCAGCTAAGCACATATGAAGACTGCCCGCTGAAGTACAAGCTTCGCTATCGGGACAAGATCAAGCGGGAACAGGAGGGCATCGAGGCCTTCACAGGCTCAATAATGCGCGGCTTCGCTTAAATTCCTGTTAGGCAAACTCGTTGGGAAACTCAAAGATTAAATATATTGAGACTGCTGAAATAGTCTCAATCACCCCCCAATCTTGGAGGATTTTTTATAGCTGAGGGACCCCGATAGATCGGGGGACTCTTAGGCCCGCCGCTATACCCCCAGTTCCGATATAATCGGGGCACTTCTTTTTCGGCAATCTTATAAAATGAAGTGGCGCAAGACCTTGGTATTGAACAGTTGCGGACTGAGCCTGACCATATCGTAGAAGCGAGAGAGCGGAAGCTAGTACCCTGAACCCCCCGGCTTAAAGGCTCAAGAAATCTAGACCTTCTCCACCTCCACAAGGACATCATAGAATGCGGCATTAGGCTGCAGGATATGCTTTTGCACCGGGTTTATCATATCATGGGTTAACTGGTTGAGGTGACCTTCGATATACTGATCGGGCCACCATCCTTCCGTTATGTTAATTATACCGGGCTTTATTCCGTTGCTTAGCTCCGCCTTCACTTTAAGCTGCCCACGGTCATTGAAAACACGCACTACATCTCCATCAACGATGTTACGCGGTTCAGCATCCACCGGATTAATCTGCAGGGTAGGTTCGGGCTCTTTTCCCAGCAAGCCGGGGACAATTGCCAGGGTGGAGTGCACACGATTATTCGGGTGTGTCGATAGTAAAGTAAGCGGGTAGCTCCTTGCCTTCTCACTGCGTACACTCTCCACCGGCTCTATGTAAACCGGTAATTCCTGACCGAATTGTTTTATACTTTCAACGTAGAACTCGATCCTGCCCGTTGGCGTCCCGAATTGCTGCGGCCGGTCTGAAGGCTGCGCCATCACCGGTCCCGACTTCAACCTCTCCACGGAAACGCCCTCCATAGTAGGGTGACCCGAAGCAAGGATTTCCTCTATATATTGCTCCTCTGTCTTGTTAAAGTATTCACCGAATCCCATTCTCCGGCCCAGTTCAGCAGCTATCTGGAAATCTGATCTGGACTCCCAGAGTGGCTCAATCACCTTCTGCTGAAGCTGTAAATAGGGGTGTTGAAGGTCAGTGCGGCACAGGTCTGTGCATTCGAAAAATGAAGCCGCTGGCAGTACATAATCGGCATACTTAGCCGATTCGGTCATGAAAAGGTCACAGACAACCAGAAGCTCCAGGTTAGGCAGAAGCTCTCCGATAACCCGGTGAGTATTGGGCATCTGGTTGATAAAGTTGTGCCATGTGCACCACAGCGCCTTTATGGGGAACGGCTCACCTTTGATGATAGCATCATACAGCGACATTAAAGGAATAGTAGTATACGGCCCATCTGGAAAGAGGAAGGAATGTGCATTCAATACAAAGGTGGAAGGTCGCTTCGCATTGATATTGCCGGTTATCGCCGCTAATGTATTTATCGCCCGGCAACTCAGATCACCATAGAAACTCCTTTGCATCCCCCACCCCCGATAAATGGCTGCCGGCTTCTGCGTAGCGTAATTGATAGCCAAACGCTTAATCACATCGGCCGGGATATCCGTGATTTGTGACACCTTTTCAGGCGTGAACTGCTGCACCAAATCCGCCAGCAGTTGATACGCCGGCCGGCACTGTATACCGGAAATGGAATGAACACCTGTGAGTGCCGGGGTGAGTCCCGGAGTATTGCACGGTTGCGCTTTGTTTGTAATCTTGTCAATAACCATGAACCCCTGCTGGCTGCCACCCTCCTCCAGGTCGCTTTCCCTGAGGAAAAGACCATTATCGCCACGCACCAGTAAAGGACCAACGGTATTCTCGGCTATGAATTGCTCATCCTGCAGCCCCTGCTCCAGAATAACGTGCATCATTCCCAGGGCCAGCGCCCCGTCGGTACCCGGTCTTATGGGCACGTGTTCATCGGCATGGGAAGCTGTTTCGGTGAAACGGGGATCGATAACGACCACCTTGCAGCCCTTTTCTCGGTCTCTCGTAATCCTTCGCATGTAAGGGAAAACGGTCACTGCCGGATTATAACCCCAGACAATAGTGAACTTAGGATTTTCGATACGTCGAATGTACCTCTCACCCATCGGCGAGCCGAAGGTCGCCATATCAGCACAGGGGCCGGCGGCATCACCGCAACCCCACCAGTCAACCTCGGTCCCTTTGGTCAGGCTTATCAGCCTTGAATAGCCGCCTCCGGTAAGGTTTGACAATATGGGTGCCGTCCAGGCAATAGAAGTGGAACCATACTGTGTGGCAAGATTCTGGAGTCTGACCACAATATCATCAAGCGCTTCATCCCACGATATTCTTTGCCACTTGCCACCGCCGCGCTCCCCTGTTCGTTTCAGGGGATAACGGAGTCGATCCGGGTGGTATACCATTTGATACGCTTTCAACCCTTTTTCGCAGGCACCCTTGTCAATAGGGTCGGGAAAATCGGCGGGGCGGACTTTGGTTATAACACCATCCGTTACCTCAACAGAGAGCCCACATTTCAGGTAATCCGTTATTCCACAGACTGTACGTATCGTTACCTTATTAATCCCATTACCCATTAGCTACCTCCTCGAGATCATGATAACTAGTTGTAATGATATGCCTCTCCCCTATTTTTACCCCCGAGTCACTTCTCAATCGGGGGAACTTGCCTACTACCATGCCAGTTTACCACAGTAACTGGATGGCGTGTGTATTCGGTTAATTCTAGGAAGCAGCGCGAATGCTGCTCTATACTTGACCTCGATGACTGGTGAAGGCTACTATATCTGTAGTAGCCGAGTCCAACCTGTTCAACCGGGCCAGCAAAGTTATCACTAGTGAATACAACCGGGATATTCTTTCACTACCAGGACGGAGAAAGGCTTAGGGACTTCCCTGAAGCCCTTGAGGGGATTCTGTCCCTGGACAACGTCCTCTTCTACGATGCTTTTTACCCCCTAAAAACCCCTTCCTCCTTCGATCTGGAAACTATTCCTATCGATATTGTTGGGCAGGTTCATACCTCAGACATGATTGAGCGGGTAAGTAAAAGCCCGGCATTTGAGGGAGCGTTGCTTTCCGCCTCGGGCACCGTGGCGGCGGCCATCAGGATTTGGAACGGCGAGATAGATAACGCCTTTGTCTTTACCGGTTACGGGGATCATCATGCAGGAAGCGATTTCTTCGGCGGAGGGTGCTACTTCAATGGGGCAGCCATTGCTATTAGCGAGCTACGGAAGCGCTTCAATGCACAGAGATTTGCCATTATAGACACCGATGCCCACCATGGCGATGGTACCTGGGAGATATTTGAGAACGATGCGGATGTCCTGTATACGTGCTTCTGTTCAGGCAGCTACGAGGAGAAGAATAATAAAGTGAATATTCAGGTCCCCTGGAGTGTAAGTGATGAAGAGTATCTCCGGCTTATTAGCGAACACTTTCTACCAAGAGTAGAAGCCTTTCGACCTGAGGCCATTTTCTGGAACTGGGGCTACGACGGAACAAACGGTGAGTACGGTGACATCGGGCTGACTCCAGACTCACACGTACTGTTTGCCAATGAGCTGAAACGGGCAGCCGACACGCTCTGCCACGGCAGGCTCATCGTCGTCCTGTGCGGAGGAAGCCGGCGAGACCTCGCTCATCACCTCATCCCAAACGTCATCCGTGTGCTGGCGGGATAGAACCAGTTTTGATTCCGTCCCATATAGTATCAAGTAACACGATCTTACATAAACGATTATTTAGTGCATATAAGGGTAGTAGTATCCATATCGTGCCGATTTTACTATACTGATATAGGTGACAAGTAAAAAAACTACATCAAGTGCGTAGGTAATGAGAGAGGAAAAAATAGAGTTTTATAGCGGCGCCCTGACCCTTGAGGGAGTATTAGGTATACCTGACGGAAGGGAACCTTTCCCGGCGGTAATTGTCTGCCATCCACATCCTTTGCATGGCGGCAGTATGGACAATAACGTGGTCAATTCCCTATGCGACGCACTCTATGAGAAGTCGATTATCTCATTTAAATTCAACTTTCGCGGCGTGGGCAGAAGCCAGGGAGAATATGATAATGGCATAGGCGAGCAGGAAGACGTCAGTAATGCAATTTCGTTTCTAACTACTTTAAGTGAAGTCGATTCTGGACGCATTGGGCTTGCTGGATATTCAGCCGGTGCTGCCTTCGCTTTGCCCGTTGGCTGTAAGGATACTAGAGTCAAGGCTCTGGCTGCTATTTCGCCTCCGCTCTCTATGTTCGACTTTGAATTCCTGAAAAGCTGCATTAAGCCCCAGATCCTGATCTCCGGAAGCGGGGATAATTTCACGCCAATCGATCGCTTCATTGGATTCTGCCAGGATCTCCCCGCGCCCAGGGAGTATGAGTGTATCGAGGGGGCTGACCATTTCTGGTGGGGATATGAATCTGTACTCACCCAAAAGACCACGGCCTTTTTCACGAAAACGCTGAAATAGTGGCGAAAATATGGAATTTGCTCATATAAATGATACTCAGGAGAATACCATGATTAAAGACCTGATAGTAAAAAACCGTAGCTATCGGCGATTCCATCAGGAAGTTGCCATTGAACGTGAGACACTGAGAGAGCTTGTTGACCTTGCAAGGCTCTCTGCATCAGCAGCCAATTTGCAACCCCTTAGATATATCCTTTCCTGTGACCAGAAAAAGAATGCACTGATATTTCCACAACTAGCCTGGGCTCGCTACCTCAAGGACTGGCCCGGCCCGGGTGAAGGAGAAAGACCATCGGCATACATCATTATACTCAGAGACACAGAGGTAACCCCGGCTTTTGACTGTGACTATGGAATTGCTGCTCAAAGCATACTCCTGGGTGCAACTGAGCGTGGTTTGGGCGGTTGTATGATCGGTTCAATAAATAAAGAGGAACTGCGCAAGGTTCTAGAGATACCAAGCCGATATGAGATACTCCTTGTATTGGCTCTTGGTAAACCCCGGGAGACGGTAGTAATCGACACAGTTGGCCCCACTGAAAATACTAAGTACTGGCGCGATAGTCAAGGTATTCACCATGTGCCAAAGAGACGCCTAGAAGACATTATCATTGCCTAGAATCATATTGTATGGTGATCTCTCCCTCGAACAATGTTTCTAAGCGGCCTCCTTGCATTATTCGGTCAATTCATACACCAATTCTAAGTACTCGGCGATAGACTTCTTGCAGTATCATACGTATCATAGTAGAATGCCGCAAGCGATACGGAAACAACTATGAGAAAGCTAGATCAGCCAGATTGACATGGCGATGAGGGAGACCGCGCTATATTAAGTGGAGTAAGGAGGAAGCGGACATGATCGAAGCGATGCTAAGTGAGAGCCAAAAGACTCTACGCAACGAGATGAGGGAGCTCGTCAAGTCAGTACCACGGCAGTTGATTCTGGACATGGACGCCGACAAGGTGAGGTACCCCAGAGAATTCCTGGAAGAAGTAGCTAGGAGAAAGCTGCTTGGTTTAAGGTTCTCTCCAGAATATGGCGGCAGGGGGTTGAGCTGGAGTGATGAAATAATTGCTCTCGAAGAGGGCGGTGCACTGCCCTTATCCCTGGGCTGTCTTTATGCTCTGGTGAGCATATGCGGCGAAGCATTACAGGTATTTGGGAGTGAGGCTCAGAAGCGTAAATACCTCCAGCCTACACTGGA
>JAIWEW010000014.1:0-14808 GCA_048632005.1 bacterium | reverse complement strand
GGAGAGTGGGAATAAATAGGCATGCATGGAGCGGTGAGTTTGCTTCGCGTAGCTAGCAATGACAATTGGAATAGTGCATCTTAATGATGGTGGGCTGTCACCCATCTATCCGAACGAGTTCACTATTCGCCCATGATTTGCGCCACGATCTCTCTCGAGCGAGGACGATTATCGAAATCGGCCACTATAATCTGTTGCCAGGTGCCCAGGTGAAGGATTCTGTCCGTGAATGGCACTACGAGGGAGGGGCCGAGGAGGGAGGCTCTTACGTGAGAATGCCCGTTGCCATCTCCCCAGCGGCGGTCATGCTGATAAGTGATGTTCCTGGGGACGATGCGGTCCCACATGCTCGGGAAATCGCTCACCAGCCCCGACTCGTACTCGATAGTGGAGATTCCGGCTGTCGAGCCGTTAATAAACAGGGTAACCGTGCCTGTATTGATACCTGAGTCCAGGACCTCCCGCTCTACCTGAGCGGTGATGTCGATTAGATCGCATTCTCCCTTAGTGCGTATACCGATTTTCCTCGTAACCACCATGATTGTCACCCCCTTTTTCGCCCGAGACTACCAAATTAGGTCGCTTAACTCAAATATGGGCCCGTCTTTACACACCATCTTCAGGCCTCGTTTCGTTTCGATGGTGCAGCCGGCACAGCCGCCGAACCCGCAGCCCATCCTCGCCTCCGTGGAGACCTGAATCGATTTCCCTTTCAATTGATGTAGCGCGGACATAGTCTTATACATACAGATGGGTCCGCATGCGAAAATTTGCTCGTCCTTGTGGGAAGATTCAGCAAGCTCGGCCAGGAGGTCCGTTACGGGGCCCCGCTTGCTCAGCGAGCCGTCCTCGGCGATCGTAACATACGTAATATCCGGCGGCAGTAGGTGGCGGGGATAGATCCCGTCTGCAGTTTTAGCTCCTGAGAGCAGGGTTACGTGACGGCCATCGGCTACGGCTTTTTCGGCAAGGAAAACGAGGGGGGCAATCCCGATTCCCCCGGCAACAAGGAGTAGATTTTGAGAATGAACCTCGAAACTCCGCCCCAGGGGCCCGAAGAGATCGATCCCTTCCCCCGCTTTGCACTGGGCGAGCCAATTTGTGCCCCGCCCGACTATGTTGAAGAGGAGAGCCAGCGACCCGTTTTCCCCTACGCGGTGAATGCTCAACGGGCGTCTCAGCAACGGGTCATGGTTGTCGCTGGTGCGCACCATAACAAACTGCCCGGGCTGAGAATGTGAAACAATCTGTGGTGCCTCAACCCATAGGAGGTGGATACCGGGCATAATCTCCTCGTTGGAACGGACAGGAGCTATGATTTGCTTCAACTGCCCACCTTTTTCCTTCTCTCCATACTTTCCACACTCACCATCTTGATCCTGGTGCCTAAATACTCCTTCAGAAAGTATGACCGAGCAAGGTTGCTCTTTACTCAGCAAGACCTCCAACACCACCTCTGTAGTAATCGAAAAATATTTCGGGTATGCTCTTATTGGTCACCGAGTTTACACCCTCCTCGCGAAGTGCCTTACACGCCTGGGTGCCGGCGCAGTCGAACTCTGCTGTCTGCCCAATCACGATAGGCCCCGACCCGATGAAAAGGGCTTTAATGATTTTAGACATCCTCTTTACCCGTTTTTGTGGAATCGGTAGGCTGCCGCCTTTCGATGAGTGTCCTGTAGCCCAGAAATACGAGAACGGCCAGGCTGATAGCAATAGCACCGAACCTGAGCGCGTTGCTCATATCGCCAAAGCCCTGTAAAACCGCGTATGTAATTGTTACCACACCGCCCAGCAGAAATCCGGTTTTAATAATATCCAGTCTGGGCGGAAGCGTAAGGCCAAGGATAATGAACAGCAGACCGAAGGGATATGCAATAAAAAATACATTCCTGTGATAATTACCCATTACGTCACTATAGGTCTCCCGATATTCTTGCTCCTCCTCCAGCCATTCTTGATAGTCTGCCCAATACTCCTGCTCCTCTGCGGTCCAATCCTGATCTTCGGGAGTTTTATCCGGATATACTGGCCAGACCCACCCCGCAGGAGGCCGGGGAGGTTCAAGCATTTCAGATTGGGGTGCTTCGTAGAAAGCAGAAATACCAAAGGCTACCAGCATGGTTAAGAGGGCGCCCATAGCCAGTACATAGAAAACTTTTAGAACTGTCATCCTTCTACCACCTTGTTATTAATGTGGCTTAACGCTAGACCCCCACTTTAAACTACCCGCATCCAACGCATACCCGTGATTTTTTGCGTTTATGTGCACTCAATCAGTTTCCATGTCGCGGAAGGGGGTGGTTGCCCCCTCTATGGCCAAATTTGAGCGTGAAAGTCTTGGTCCCCAGGGCACGACCGATAAGCTGTTTCCCCGCTCCAATATTAATCAGTCTATCCTATAGAAGGCTGTGTTAGATATCTCTATGGTATTCCTGGAGACTTTTAACCTGGCCATGTCCTTTTCGATAGGCGGCAATTCCTTTGGCGGCCGCAACCGCCGCTATGGTAGTTGTGATATAGGGCACATTATATTTGATCGCGGCTTTTCGAATGTAGGAATCGTCTTCAATACTCAGCTTGCCGCTGGGAGTATTGACAACAAGTTGAATCTCCCCATTCTTTATGGCGTCAGTTATGCTGGGACGGCCTTCATGCTCCTTCAGAATCAGCTCGGAATCGATGCCGTGCTCAGCAATATATTCGCGGGTTCCCACCGTGGCCTTTATGGTAAATCCGAGTGTGGAGAAATGCCGTGCAGCTTCCAGTCCACCGGCTCGGTCGAGCTCGGACACGGTAATGAGGACAGTGCCCTCCGAGGGCAACTGCTGCTTGGCGGCTTCCTGTGCTTTGTAGTAGGCAAGACCCGGGTTATCGGCTATACCCAGTACTTCTCCCGTTGAGCGCATTTCTGGGCCGAGAATAGGGTCAACCTCGGGGAACATATTGAAGGGGAAGACCGCCTCTTTGACGCCGAAATGAGGGACAGGCTTGCGCTGCAGGCCCAGGTCGGCTAGCTTTTTACCCAGCATTACCTGGGTGGCTATGCGTGCCATAGGGATATTGCAGACCTTGCTTACCAGCGGTACAGTGCGGCTCGCCCGTGGGTTCGCCTCCAAAACGTACACAATGTCTTCATGAATGGCATACTGCATGTTCATCAACCCTACAACATTGAGTTCCACCGCAATCTTTCTTGTGTATTCCTCGATGGTATCTATATGTTTTTCAGGAATGCTTACCGGCGGGATTACGCATGCGGAGTCACCGGAGTGAATGCCGGCGAGTTCGATGTGCTCCATAACGGCTGGCACAAAGGCATCGGTCCCATCGGCTATAGCATCAGCCTCGGCTTCTATGGCATTCTCCAGAAACTTGTCGATTAGAATCGGACGTTCGGGGGAGATACCGACTGCCGCCTCAACATACTCTCGCAGCATTTCCTCATCGCTAACTACCTCCATTGCGCGTCCACCGAGGACATAGGATGGGCGGACGATTAGGGGGTATCCGATATCTGCAGCGATTGCCATGGCCTCCTCCGGGGTACTGGCCATACCTGATTCAGGTACGGGTATACCCAATTCATTCATGATTTTTCGGAACCGGTCGCGGTCCTCGGCAAGGTCTATGGTATCAGGGCTGGTGCCGAGGATCTTGACCCCGGCGGCTTCAAGCTCTGCAGCGATGTTAAGGGGTGTTTGGCCTCCGAACTGGCATATAATGCCCTCAGGCTGCTCCTTCTCGTAGATGGACAGGACGTCCTCTACGGTCAAAGGTTCGAAGTACAGCTTGTTGGAAGTATCGTAGTCGGTGGATACGGTCTCGGGGTTGCAGTTTACCATAATCGATTCAAGCCCCTCATCGCGCAGGGCGAAGGCCGCATGCACGCAGCAGTAGTCGAATTCGATCCCCTGGCCGATCCGGTTGGGGCCGCCACCGAGAACCATAATCTTCCGCGCCTGGCTGACTCCTACCTTATCCGGTGCATTGTATGTAGAGAAATAATATGCGGCATCTTCTACACCGCTTACGGGCACCGGTTCCCATCCCTCCACGATGCCGAGTGCGGTACGCCTGGCACGGATTTCGGCTTCCGGCACCTCGAGAATATGGGCCAGATATTTATCGGCGAAGCCGTCCTTCTTGGCTTTTACGAGGAGGTTGTCAGGTGGCAATTTACCTTTGTGCTTCAGTAGCTGCTCCTCCAACTCCACCAACTCCTTCATCTGCTCGATGAACCAGGGCTTGATATAAGTGCGCTGATAAAGGTCGCTGATATCTGCCCCCTTGCGCAGGGCTTCGTACATGATGAACTGCCGTTCACTGGATGGCTCGCGCAGCATATCCATCAGCTCTTTCAGTGACTTCTTATGAAAGTCCTTGGCGAAGCCCAGGCCATAGCGGCCGTTTTCCAGCGAGCGTATAGCCTTTTGAAACGCTTCTTTGTAGGTTTTACCGATGCTCATGACCTCGCCTACCGCGCGCATCTGGGTACCCAGTCTGTCTTCCACTCCCTTGAACTTCTCAAAAGCCCAGCGGCAAAACTTAACGACCACATAATCGCCGGAGGGCGTATACTTTTCTAATGTCCCGTCTCGCCAGTAGGGTATCTCATCCAATGTGAGACCTCCCGCCAGCAAGGACGATACCAGTGCGATGGGGAATCCAGTTGCTTTGGATGCCAGAGCGGACGAACGTGAGGTGCGCGGGTTGATCTCGATCACCACTACACGACCGGTTTTGGGATCGTGGGCAAATTGAATATTGGTGCCCCCAATGACCTCGATGGCATCTACAATATCGTAGGAATATTTCTGAAGGCGTTCCTGCAGTTTCTTATCAATGGTCAACATGGGCGCTGTGCAGTAGGAATCCCCGGTATGCACACCCATGGCGTCGACGTTCTCGATAAAACAGACGGTGATCTTCTGGCCTTTGGCGTCCCGCACTACTTCGAGCTCTAACTCCTCCCATCCGAGGACTGACTCTTCTACCAGAACCTGCTTAACCAGACTGGCAGCCAGACCTCGACTCCCGACCGTACGCAGCTCTTCCAGGTTGTAGACAAGACCTCCCCCAGTGCCGCCCATGGTGTAAGCGGGACGAAGCACTACCGGGAATCCAAGCCTCCCCGCAATTACTTCCATTTCCTCGACACTGTAAGCGATCTCGCTCTTGGGCATCTCGAGACCTATGCTGGTCATAGTCTCCTTGAAGATCTGGCGATCCTCGCCGCGCTCAATGGCGTCAATGTTCACACCGATTACCTTAACGCCATATTTTTCCAGCACGCCCGTCTTGGCCAGCTCCGAGGAGAGATTCAGTCCTGTCTGTCCGCCGAGATTAGGGAGCAGGGCGTCGGGTCGTTCCTTCTCGATAATCTTGGTCATGGTATCGAGGTTGAGAGGCTCGATATAGGTTACGTCTGCCATACCGGTATCGGTCATGATCGTAGCGGGATTTGAATTGACGAGCACGATCTCATAACCCAGTTTCCTCAGCGCCTTGCAAGCCTGCGTACCGGAATAGTCAAACTCGCAGGCCTGACCGATGACGATGGGCCCGGAACCGATGATCATAACCTTATTGATGTCAGTGCGCTTTGGCATATAAATCCCCTTCCTTTCAAAAAAACTCCCAGTTATCTATACCGTCTCGACTATTTCCTCCCTTCTTCCTCAAAATACTCCTTGTAGCTTGACCACTTATAATCACGGGGCGAAAGAACGAACCCAGCCCTTACAGGGTTGCTATGGATATAGTCAAGCTTCTCAAGAAGCTTTTCATCACTAAAGATATTAAAGTCATAAAAGCCAGGCTGCCACAACTTGAAAGAGCCTTGGGTAGGCTGGCCGACGTCGGCCAGCTTACCCACATATTCAGTGCCACCACCATAGAACAAATACCGCTTAGCTCTCTTGCTGGTTATAGTTTTAATTCTGCTCATTATGTTCGATATGCCCAATTTTGGGTTCTCTTCACTATCCCACCATAGCAGGAGGTGCACATGATCAGGCATTATCACATAGCCCACCAGTACGAAACCAAGCTTCCCACTATAGAACCCCAATTCCTCCAGAAGAATCTGGGAGAGTTTTTGATCCCGAAAGAAGGGGTAATGTTTATAGGTGTTCGTAGTGATGAAATGTGCATATGAATTGTCATCGAATTTAGGAAGGCTTCTATATAGGATCATTTAAAACTTTGTACCCCGGCTTTTTCTGCAATATAAAAAGCCAATATGAACCTAGGAATGTTAGATGTATTCCTATTGAGAGACCAATTAGTATTTCCATTTGTTGGTCGCTTCCAATCTATCCTTCAATTTCACGACATGATCCTTATAAACAACCTCCCCCCCACATATGGTAGCCATCACCTTGCCCTTGAGCACAGAGCCGGCAAGCGGAGTATTTCTACCTTTTGAGACGAAGTTATCGGGGTCAACCACCCACTCCACATTTGGGTCGAATATGGTGACATCGGCCGTAGTACCAACCTCAAACGTACCCAGGTCAGCTCGCCTCAGGAAGGATGCTGGCTCATGTGTAAGTTTTGCGACAAGTGTCATTAGGTCGAGCTCTCCCCGATGTACCAGCCCCATTAGACTGCCCAACGCTGTCTCAAACCCACTGATTCCAAATGGAGCCCTGGTGAACTCGCACATCTTATCCTCAATAGTGTGCGGAGCGTGATCAGTGGCGATAGCATCGATCACCCCCTCTCTCAGACCTGCGGTGAGTGCCTGAACATCCCTGTATGTCCTCAGCGGTGGATTCACTTTGGCGTTGGTGTCATAGCCGGAGTGGCTCATGACCCGCTCCTCGGTCAGGGTCAGGTGGTGAGGCGTAACCTCGGCGGTGATGGGGATTCCCTCCTCTTTAGCGTGGCGGATAAGCTCTACTGAGCCGGCGGTGCTCACATGGGCGATGTGCAGCCTGCCGCCTGTTGCTCTTGCCAGCTCAATGTCTCTGGCAAGCATTGTCTCCTCGGCAGCAACTGGCGTTCCTTTGAATCCCAGTCGGCTCGCCACCGCGCCCTCGTTCATCACTCCACCAGAGCTGAGGTTTAGGTCTTCACAGTGATTGATAACTGGCAGACCAGAATCCCTGCTAAATTCCAGAGCCTGTCGCATAAGTAAAGAGTCGGATATTGGGTTACCATCGTCGCTAAAGGCTATAACGCCTGATGTAGAAAGCTCGCCGAGGTCGGCGAGCTCGCTTCCTGCTCTGCCTTTAGTAACGCACCCAACGGGCAAGACGCGAACTACTCCTTCGTTGGCGGCTACACTCATGATATACTCCACTGTATCCCCTGTATCTATAGGCGGGTCAGTGTTCGGCATGCAGCAAACTGTGGTAAACCCACCCTTTGCTGCCGCGCGGGTCCCTGTGGCTATAGTCTCCTTCTCCTCGAACCCGGGCTGTCTTAGATGGCAGTGAATGTCGATGAACCCGGGGCAGACCACCATCCCCTCAGCGTGAAGCACCTGGTAAGGCTCAGAGGACAAGGCATCCCTGTTATGACCCACTAATGCAATACACCCTTCGGCAATAATGAGGTCGCCGACCATGTCCATTCCCTGGCTAGGGTCTATGATCCTTCCACCGATGATATGAAGTGGCGTTTTCATAACCTTATTGCTTCTTTACAGATATATGGGCGTATTCGCTAGGCTTGAACCCCACAGCCTGAGCTTCTCTTTCTGAATCAAAGATAATCAGATACTCCGGTTTGATTCGTTCCAGCATGTAACTATCGGAGCTATAGTAGCGCCTTTTCTCCAGAACCCCTGAATGCCATTTAGAACTGGCGATATAGGGCGGCTGCGTTTCATGGTCGCAATAAATACATCTGAGAATCAAAGGTTTGTTCGCTACCATTTTGAACCTGGGCTTAATGTACCTCATCTCAGTCTGTTGCGCGGACACGCATTTCTTATTTTTACAGGTGACCCCAGAATCGCGATCATAAATGGGATAGTCTATCTTCGGTGCAATGGTTGACCCTTCCTTCTCAGAAACACCTACTTGCTTCGCGCCCAGCAGGAGGGCGATGAGAGCCATTCTTATTGGCAATCCCCACGCCGCCTGTTTGAAATACATGCTTCTCGGGTCGGCATCGATCTCGTAGGCAAGCTCGTCGATGCGGGGCAATGGATGCATTACCAGTGTTCGCTTGTACTGCTTTCCTTTGAGGAGTTTTCTATTCACTACCGGGTAGCCCTTTTCTAATTCTGATCCTGTTACCGGGCCCTCAAGTCTTTCTTTCTGAAGCCTGGTAACATAAAGGGCGTCAACACCCTTCTCCAGCTCGATTTGAATGCTAACATCAGGTATATTTGCAAGTTGATGTGGCTCGCTCGGCGTTACATATATGGCATCTAGGGGGAAAATATTCTCCTTATCTGCCCCTTCTATATTGTTGAATCTTTCCAGTATGCCCCCATATTCTCTAATCAATTTCCTAGTAACATGCTCAGGCAGGCCAAGACCCGAGCCGGGGCGAAAATGGATGGTTGCACCGAACCTGGCCAGCGCGTAGGCTAGAGAATGTATCGTTCGCCCATATTTCAAATCTCCCCACAGCGCAATCTTCAGTCCATCAAGAGTTTGCCTTTCTTTCTTGATAGTGTAGAGGTCGCACAGGGTCTGCGTGGGGTGTTCATGACCCCCATCGCCGGCATTGATTACAGGTACACCGGCGTAGTCAGCAACCACCTTGGCTGCCCCCTCCCACGGGTGCCTGATAACGATTATGTCGGCATAGCTTCCCACCACCCTTGCCATATCAGCAATACTTTCGCCTTTTGCCAGCGAGGTGTTCTCCATTTCTACCACAGATATTACGCTGCCCCCCAGCCGGTGCATTGCAGCCTCGAACGACAACCGTGTCCTGGTGCTTGGCTCGAAAAACAGACTTGCCATGATCTTGCCCTGGCATAGGGTCGACTGTTTATCTATTGAGTTGGATACTTCGTCTGCCAGTGAGAAAACTGACATAATCTCTTGGTTTGACAGGTCATCTATGGTGACCAGACTTCTATTTTCGAAGCTCATTAGGAACTCCTCTGTAACATATTCATGCTATCTCTTGATGATTTGCGCTCGCTCATACCTTTTACAATAACCACTTCGTCTGTGCCATCGATCTCTTCCAGGCGCACCTCGACCTGCTCATCCCTTGAAGTGGGCATATTCTTTCCTACGTAATCGGCGCGAATGGGGATCTCGCGATGGCCGCGGTCAACAAGCACCACAAGCTGAATGTACTGTGGCCGACCAAATTCGATGAGGGCGTCAATAGCGGCACGGATGCTGCGGCCGGTGTAGAGGACATCATCTACGAGGACGATACGCTTTCCCTCAATATCGGTGGGGATGTTTGTGGGGCGCAGTACGGGTTGTACCTCGAGAGAGAGGAGGTCGTCGCGATGAAGGCTGATATCCAGGTCGCCAACGAGTACCTCAGCCTGTTCGAACAGGCTTATATTTGCGGCTATCCTCTTCGCTATTGGCACACCACGGGTGTGCACTCCGATGAGGACGATGCCATCGCACCCGTGATTTCGCTCTACTATCTCATGGGCAATACGGGTTATAGCGCGGCGGATATCTTCCCTGTTCAGGACCACTTTCTCAGGCATTAAAAAAGCCCTCTTACCAATATACTGGCAAGGGGCCTTAATTGTTTCGCCTGATTTATTTCTATCATCACTTACCCTTGCCAGCCTCGCCGGACTGGATTAAAAGGTTCAATTGGTGATTAAAGTATGTTGCCTATACCTCTCCGTTCCATACCTTTATTTTCATAATCTCTAAAATTGGATTATACCACTTTGGGCATCTTTTTTCAATAATTATTGTTGTTTAGACCCTGTTTGGTTGGAATTAGTGCCTGTAATCTCCCAAAGCTTATTACTATCGTGGTGGAGTATAATTGTAGCCAAGTACGCGGTATCAGCGCCGAAACGTAGATTTTATGTTGCAGACTTTCCCTTCCTTGGCGACAGTTTAAAACAGGGTTTGAAAACTTTTTGCCTGCCACACTTCTTGCAAATACCCAGGGCTTGACCATCATGCTGTTCTTCAAGAATCCAGTGATGTACACAGGGCAGCAGAGAGGGAGCGTCAAAGGAATCGGAAATCAAGCCACTATAAGCTAGAGAGTAACAGTGTAGTTTGAAATTGCTCATAGTATCCTAAGCGACATTATACCACGTTTGAAACTAATTCACATAGCTAAACTTTTTAAGCATCCAAACATCCAAAGATTATCCCTGAAGAGCTTTACTTGTCCGACTGTATAGCTTGGGTGAGCCAATCTGGCTGGCCGTCTTGACTATGTAGAGCTAGCGTTGAATCAGCTATAAGGGCAGCTTCGCACATTACCAGGTTTTCACCGACGATATTTAAGATACTGGTATACACCTAGACTGAACAGAACCTGCCTAGAGTTAGAAGCTGCTCTATCCGTTTCCAGATAATGCGCTCGATCTCCTTCTTGCGCAGAGATCCATCGATCAACAGCCAGCGCTCGGGGTCTTTATTCGCCATCTCCAGATATCCGTTCCTCACCCTCTGATGGAAGGCAGTCTCTTCTCGCTCAAAGCGGTCTCCGGGCGTCTTTCTCGATAGCCTGTGTTCCACTGGGAGGTCAAGCAATACAATAAGGTCCGGCTTCAGTCCCCCGGTAGCAAAGTTATTAGTGGCCTGGATAAGCTCGAGGGAGAATCCTCTACCGTAGCCCTGGTATGCGATGGTAGAGTGGTAGAAGCGGTCGCAGATAACCACTTTGCCGCTTTTCAGGGTGGGGCGAATCACCGCAGCGACTAGCTGGGCGCGCGATGCAGTGAAGAGCAGAAGCTCGGCTTGCGGGTCGATATCCCCCGTCCCTTTCAGCCATCGCCTGATTTGCTGGCCAAGGGGGGTACCCCCGGGCTCGTAGGTAAGCAGCGCCGGGATGCCTTTACTCGCAAGTTGCTGATGAAGCACCCTGGCCTGAGTAGACTTACCTGAACCTTCACCGCCTTCAAAAGTGATGAATAGAGACAAATGCTACCTATCCTACTGTGCCCCATCGCCTGAGTGAAAAATCCGCACCCGTCTACGCGGTTCACGGCCGGTGCTCTGCGAGGAAAGGCTATAGCGCTCGGCAAGCTGATGCTGGAGCATGCGGAGGTAGGAATTCTGCGGGCTGAGCTCCACGGCCTTCTTTCCGTCGAGGACCTGGGCGATGGCCTCCTCTGCCTCCTTTGTTGCCAGGCTAATGGGTTCTTCAGGCGTTTCGAGATCGAAGATATTAATTAGGGAGCGTTCCATATGCGAGGCCTTGTTGTTTCTAAGGACATAGATTGAGATGCCAGCCGCCTCGGCATCTAGAATAGGCTGAGGCTTCCGGCGGTAGTGGCTCTTGGAGGTTATCAGAAGGTTAGCCTCTTTCACATCGCTCGCTAGTTTTGCTGGTAGTTCCAGGTGGCTTATCGCCTGCTCCAGCCGGACCCGATTGATGCCGAACGGATATATCCTTGTCGTGGTGCCGGGAAGCGCTTTTCTTACCGCCGGCCTCTCCGCAGGTGTCATTTGCTCCTTTCTCACCTCTGCGGTCTCGTCCATCCAGCGTACCTCAGGGGGGACGGGACGCCCGCGTAGCAGAGCATCGACTACCTCGGCGACATCGGAGTGAACGGCTACATGATACCAGTCTTGAATCTCGACTACGATATCGAAGGTGGGCGGTGCTTTTCTCTCCAAAATGGACTTCTGGGTGCGCCGCCTTCTAGCCTCCTCGTCGCCAAGGGTCACAGTCTGGATGCCGCCTGTGAGATCGGCCAGTGTCGGGTTTAGAATGAGGTTGTCCAGAGTATTTCCGTGAGCAGTGGCAATTAGCTGCACACCTCTCTCGGCGATGGTGCGCGCTGCTTGAGCCTCGAGCTCGGTGCTAATCTCATCGATAACTATAACCTGGGGCATGTGGTTCTCCACCGCCTCGATCATTACGGCGTGCTGATGGTTGGGGGAGGTTACCTGCATTCGCCGGGCGTGCCCGATAGAGGGATGGGGGATGTCGCCGTCGCCGGCGATCTCGTTGGACGTGTCGACGACCACAACGCGCCTTTTCAGGTCATCGGCAAGTACGCGCGCCACCTCGCGGAGCATGGTGGTCTTGCCAACTCCGGGCCTTCCCAGAAGCAGGATGCTCTTTCCCGATTCCACCAGGTCTGAAATGAGCCCGATAGTGCCGTATACCGCTCTACCGATGCGGCAGGTAAGCCCCACGATGCGCCCTTCACGATTCCTGATCGCGGAGATGCGGTGAAGGGTGCGTGCGATGCCCGCCCGATTGTCCCCGCCAAAGGTAGCGATACGGGAGACAATATATTCGATATCCTCCTCGGTAACCTCCTTGTTACTAAGCACTATTTCACGGTCAGGATATCGAGCCTCGGGGAGGCGCCCCAGGTCCATGACCACCTCTAGGAGCTCGCTGCGATCATCACGCTCTCGGAGCGGTTGCGCGATATGGGGAGGCAAACGCTCCAGCATGGCGTCGAGGTCGTCGGTGATTCTCTTAAACATCGCTTATCTCATACTTGCATTGGTACAAGTTGTGGTTCCGTGGCCCTGATGGCGATCTCTTTATTTAAGTTATCGTATTCCGCCACTGGCTCAAACCCTGAATCTACTATAAGCCTCTTCAGTTGCCACTGGAAGTCTAAAACAATACAAAATATCGAGGACTTATTATTGAGGCAAATAAGAGCATAGTTAATAAGCCAGGTCAGCTTATCATCCTCCAATTCACGTGAAATGATTTTAAAGCAACCGGGCCCTCTCGAAGCGTTGATCCGCAACCAGCCTACCAGGTTATCCTGCGTGTAAAGGATGAATTCCTTGCGTTGCTCCGGCCAGGAGCTCTGTTCCCTGTTTCCCTGCCACTCTTCCAGGGTAAGTCCCTCAGCTCGGCGCACTGCTAGAGGAACGGTGTCATTATATAGATCAAAGAGTCTATAATCATCGCCGCGAGCTCTAGGGCGGAAGCGATAGGGTTCCGGTGGGGCAGTTGTCCGCTGTACCCGGTCGCCATAATAGCGGTATAGGTAACCTCTGACATAGCTCCAGAAGCCGGCACGCCTGGCCCCATCGATAAAAGGGCTGGAAATGGGTAGGCGCAGTTGGAGCTTCCTTACACCGTGCGTCGCCGCGGCGGAGTTGACCATCTCAAGGAGCGCAACGCACCGATCTTCATCATCAGCCTGGAGATAGTCGACCCGCCAGGTGGTGGGTGTGGCGCAGGACTTCACCGAAGCGATGCCGCTGAAGCGATCGTCCTCTGTTGAGACCCAGGTATGCCGCTTTCCACGCAGGGGGAGCCACTGCTCCATAAAGACCTCCGGTGAGAAGAGGTTTATCGTACCCACGCTATCATGGCCTATCGCCTGGTTGGGAGACGCCTGCCGTGAAAAGGAGAGGAAGGATAGCAGGTCGGTGGGATAAAAAGATCGAATCATCGCTTTGCGTCACCGTTGACGATACTCAGGAAGTAGGAGTGGAGCCTGGGATCATCAGTCAGTTCAGGATGGAATGCCAGAGCGAGCATATTCCCCTGTCTCGCTGCTACGCCTGTACCATTATAAAGCCGTGCCAGCACTTCCACGCCTTCACCGGCCCGCTCGATATAGGGTGCCCGAATGAACACGCCGTGGAATGGTGGTTCACCAATAACAGGTATCTTGAGTTCGGTCTCAAAGCTATCCACCTGCCGTCCGAAAGCGTTTCGTCTCACCTCGATATCCATAGCTTCCAGAGGCTGAATACCGTTAATATCTGCTGCCTTCCTTGCTAAGAGGATCATGCCAGCGCAGGTGCCCATTATGGGGAAGCCATCGTTACAAAGACTGCTGAGGGGTGCCGATAAATCATATTCCCTCATCAACCTGCTTACTGTGGTGCTCTCCCCACCGGGGATAATGAGCCCGTCCAGGCCCTCAAGCTCACGGGGCAGGCGAATAGGGAGAGCCTCTACATCGAGATGGCGTAAAAGGGTAATGTGCTCCACAAAGGCACCCTGAAGTGCGAGCACACCAATTTTCTTCACACTATCTCCTTATTAAAGGTATACCTGGTTAAATCCTGATGATCTATACCAGTGCCTTCTTACCCGTTACCATCCCCTGGGGGACAGTAGATTCTCCTCCGGTATAGTCTTAATATCAAGACCTGGCATTGCTATGCCGAGGCCCTTTGAGACCTCGGCGATTATTGCCGGGTCGCGATAGTGGGTGGTGGCTTTAACAATAGCCCTGCCCATCGCTTCCGGGTCACTGGACTTGAAGATACCTGATCCCACGAATACGCCCTCCGCCCCCAGTTGCATCATTAATGCCGCATCCGCAGGGGAAGCGATACCGCCGGCGGCGAAGTTTACTACTGGCAACCTTCCCGTTTTTTGCACCTCGATTACCAGCTCCAGTGGGGCACCCAGCGCTTTTGCTTCAGCGACGAGCTCATCGGTGGTCATGCTGCCCAGCTTGCGGATCTCGTCCATAACCGCTCTCATGTGCCTTACTGCCTCCACGATATTACCCGTGCCCGCCTCTCCTTTGGTCCTGATCATTGCCGCCCCCTCACCGATACGCCGTAGCGCCTCGCCCAGGTCACGGCAGCCACAGACGAAGGGAACCTTGAAATCGTGCTTCCAGATATGATGGCTTTCATCGGCCGGGGTTAGCACCTCAGATTCATCGATATAGTCTACACCAAGGGCCTCAAGAGCCTGGGCCTCCACAAAGTGACCGATACGGCA
>JAIWEW010000013.1:0-15047 GCA_048632005.1 bacterium | reverse complement strand
GCAGCCCCCGTTAAAATCCTGCCCAGCATGCTCCCAATGTAGGTTACGTTTTCATTTAGGTATAGCTAACGTGCACATTCTCTATTATGTGATCGGGAACGCTTCCAGCATATTTTTTTTGGTGATTTTCTGCTGCTCAACCAGGGAGTCCGGCTCCTCTTTCCCCGGCTCCTCCCACGGCTTGCCCAGCCCCAGGTCACCAGCAATGATTTTGTAGCAGTTGTAAGATTCCGCTGAGGCAGCCCACCCCCCAGGAGACCAAGCTGACCCTGTAGCATAAAGATTCTTTATGGGAGTTCTGTGGTTGGCCAACTCAGGCGTAGGCCTGTTGGCATCACGCTGGTAAAGCGAACAATCAACAACGGTCATGTTCCCATTGGGAGCCATGTTCTTCTGCCGCAGGCAGTCGTACGGGCTATTTGAATCGACGCCGATGATATTGTCCCAGTTCATGTTGGGCGCATGCCTCTTCCAGATGCTAATCAGTTCTTCAGCGTACCGTTTTTTTATTTCCAGCCATTCCCTCTCGGTATAGGTGGGGGCGGGTGGGCCGAGCTGTTCGCTCTGGGCAACATGCATCCCCGCAGGTGCATAGGAAGGGTCAACCAGACTGTGGCACCAAATAGCAGGGCAGTAGTCCTCTACCGGAGGAAACCTGCGTAGTTTCTGATAATGGCACTCCCTGGCTATATGTTCTGGGTCAGCGTCCTCTGCCAGCCCTAGCCAGAAGGTCTCGTTTATGTCAGTATTAAAGGCTGCCGCCTCATACTTAGGAGCCTCACGCAAAGCAAAGGAGTACCACATCAAGCAAAGGAAGCTGCTTTCCAAAGCCTCCACACGACGCACAGTCCGGTGGTCCAGATGCTCTCTGCCTATCAAATCGAAGCAAAGTTGGGCTGGGTTTAAGGTGCTCACCACCAGCTTCCTGGCTGCAATC
Source organism: bacterium (assembly GCA_048632005.1). Taxonomy (GTDB): domain Bacteria; phylum Chloroflexota; class Dehalococcoidia; order E44-bin15; family E44-bin15; genus JAAXQM01. The sequence goes on along the minus strand of JAIWEW010000013.1, from coordinate 14,110 downwards.
CGAGAGCCATCGGCGAGGCGGATGCCTTTGGCGGCTCCATTCTCTATGATAACCTTATCTACCTCACAATGGGTGAAGAACTTGCACCCGTCGCGGACCAGTATCTTATGAGCGGCGTGAGCTATCTGGTGAGTCCCTCCCCGGACAAAGCTGATGGTCGGCAGATTGGCTGCAAAACTGAACGTCTCTACCCCGACTCCGGTTTCACTGACATCCCTTTGCGTAAGTACGAATCGCATAATGCAGTACTGCAACTCCTTGCTTTCAAAGAGGTCCTTTGCGCAACGCAGATAGCTGGCTGCCAGGATCAGGGAGTCAGGTTCAAAGCCAGCTTCCACAAGTTTTGGGTATAGAGCCATTTGCCGTTCCAGCGTCTCAGGGGCTGTACGCATCTCAGGGGGATTGAACAGACCCTCCAGGACCACCCTCTGCGGCTCGTCACTCTGCCATAACTTCCACAACTTGAGCCAATTTTCGGCGTCCCTCGGCGAGAACCGGGCGATTTCCCTGGCAGTCCTCTCCTGCGTTGGATCGTGCTTTTCGCTGTAGATAGTCAGGCAGGTGTTGTTGTTTCTGAAAACGGCACCTTCGGAAACAAGATACTGGTCACATTGGGCCCCATACTCCCAGAATTCAGGAAAATCGCGATAGTGCGGCCCGTAGTAGAAAGGGGTGACTATGGTAGCATGGGTATTGCCACGAAAACCTGGTGCCGAGATCTCCTCAGTAGCCAGGCAGCCGCCAACCTCATGCCTCCTCTCAAATATGGCAACGCTCATGCCACCATACTTGATCAGATACATCGCCAGCAGTAACGCCTTATTCCCTCCCCCAACTATCACCGCGTCGAATGTCTCATCAGGCATAATACCTCCTTTAAAAACCCATCATGTGTGGAAGATTCTATCGCTAAAGTAGTACAGCAGCTTTCGTGACCCTCCTCACTTTTTGCTTTATACTTTTTATGGTTATCTGCCCACCGTACATCCGCCCGCCGCGTGAAAGCCGCCCGCGCAATATCTGTTGATCAGTATAACCCCAAATTATATCAAGCGTCACCCCTACGTCGTAGTGGCAACATCAGCATCAGTGGTTATCACCCCCTCCACCAGCATGTCAGCTATCTCATCGTCGGAAAAACCCAGGATCTCTTTATAGACGTATTCGTTGTGCTGACCCAGACATGGCCCCGGACTTTTTATATCACAGGGGGTTTGTGAAAGGCGATAAGCCGGGGCATGATAAGAATGGGGACCAATTTCAAGATGGTCAAGCACTCGAAAATGCTGCCGGTGCTTTAGCTGCGGGTCATTAAGCAGGTCTTCACCGGTCTGCACCACCCCAGCCGGCACCCCGGCATCCTGCAATATTGTCATTACCTGCTCCGGGGTGTAATTCTTGGTCCACTCCCCGATAAGCCCGTTCAACTCATCCTCGTTCTCTTTTCGGCCGATGACGCTGTTGAACTTTGGGTCCCCGGCCCAGTCGGGATCACCTATCACGTCACAGAAGCGTTGCCACTCCTTCTCATTGGTTACCGCGATGGCCACCCAGCGGTCAGCGCCGCTACAGGGATAGACCCCGTGGGGGGACATATAGCGATCACGATTCCCACCACGGGTGACAACTCGGTTGTTAACCGTGTAGTCCAGCACATGGGGTGCCAGGAAAGTAACACCGGCCTCAAGCTGCGCCTGCTCGATATACATGCCTTCCCCTGTCTTGCGCCGGCGTAGAAGAGCTCCTGTTACGGCTATTAGCAAATACCAAGGGGAGATGAAGTCGGAATAGGCAGGAAACACCATAGTGGGATCGCTATCCGGCCAGCCGGTGCAGTCGGAGAAGCCGGCTAGCGCATTGACATGATGTCCGATACCCTGGAAGTCACGGTGTGGGCCATACTGTCCCTGCTGGGTGGTACTGAAGTAAATGACCGACGGGTTTATCCTGCGGCAACTCTCATAGTCCAACCCGAGTTTGTCCATGGTCCCCGGGGTCATACTGTCCCCGATGATATCAGCCCAAGCCACCAGCCTCCGTGCCACCTCCTGAGCCTTGGGGTTGGTGAGATCCAGACTCATACTATACTTGTTAGTGTTATATGCTGTATGGAAGGCACTGCGGTTAACGCCGGGTACACCGTCCTTGAAGGGAGCAAACGCCCTCATTGGGCAGGGGCGGCGGTGTGTCTCAACGCGGACCACAGTGGCCCCATGCTGGGCGAGCTCGCGGCATACCTGAGGCCCAACCGCGACCCAGGTGAAATCGACCACTTTTAGCCCTTCAAAAACCTGTTTTGTCACTTTCTGCTCCTTTGCCCCAATACCCGCTCTCCAAATGTCAGACAACACCACTGGCCTTCAGCACCGCCATTTCTTCCTTGGAAAATCCCAGTTCTTCTACAAACACTTCCTCGTTGTGTTCGCCAATAAGAGGGGCACGACGCTGGATTCTCCAGGGCGTCTCCTTGATCTTTAGCGGAGCCCCAGGGTAGGTTATGGTTTCACCTAACTCCGGATGTTCTACCTTCTCCCAGAAACCACGCGCCTCGAGCTGCGCATTCATAATTGTGTCTGCAATGGTGTTACAGGGAGCGAGCATGATGCCTCGCTTCACCGCTTGTTCATAGAGTTCGGCCTTGGTCTTGGTCTTGAGAAAGTCGCCGACGATAGCACTGCGCTGGTCATTTTCCTCCTGGGTTATGGTCGATTGGTCCCACTGGCTGAAGTCAGAGTCCTTGAACTCCATAAGCATCCCTTCTTCGTTGGCCCATTCCACCATAGCTCTAGACGACTGGACCAGCCCACCGAAGCCACCCCCACCAAAGATGAAATATACATAGCCATCCTTGCAGGGTATGATTACACGGGTGAGAAGCAGCGATTGCGGGGGTGGCCTGACCGATATGAAGAACTGACCCATTCCAATGACGTTCACCTTCATAATCTCTGAGATCTCGACGGCGTGCATCAGTGCCAGGGTCACTGCCTCCTGCATGGAAATATCTACGTGCTGCCCTTCTCCAGTAAGCTCTCGGTGGTAATGGGCCACCACCGAGCCCAGGGCACCATGAAGGCCGGCATGAAAGTAGGCCTGGGGATCACAGCTCATGCGTACCGGAGGGCGTCCCAGATCACCCAGGAGCCGTGTCAGGCCTCCCATGGCACAGCCGACAAGATCGGTGCTCTGGTAGCGAGCATATGGACCAGTCTGGCCAAAGGGAGTTATAGAGGTCACAATTATGCCAGGCTTGGCTTTCTTGAGTTCCGAGTACCCCAGGCCCAGATCATCCATGTAGCCTGGCGGAAAGGACTCTACTACAAAGTCTGCGGTCTCGACCAACCTCTTAAGTATCTCTCTACCGTAAACCGTTTCGATATTCAGAGTGATACCTCTTTTGCTCGTATTCGTGCTGAACCAAAAGAGGCTCTTCTCCGGATGAGGGATGTCCTTGTAGAAGGGGCCGATATTCCGGGAAGAATCACCTCCGGGTTTTTCAACCTTGATTACATCAGCCCCGAAGTCGCCCAGAACCTTCCCGCACAGATGACCTTTTTCATCAGTTAGATCCAGAATGCGATAGCCGCCAAGCAGACTATTATGCTCCGTCACCATAGCACCTCCAGGTTTCCTCACTCTTCGAATCATCTCCCTCTGTACGAGAAGGGGTAAGCACCCTCAACCACATCACGGGCCACTCTCATGGCGAGAAAGCGGCTACTTATGAAGCTTCGCCGCAAGATCGGACAGCCCTAATTTATTCAGCTTTTCCTTCAATGGTCGACCGTTAGCATCCAGACCCCTTGCCTTGTAGTACTCCTTCAACATGAGTTCTACGTTGGGCACGGAGCCCGCAACCGGACCGTCAGTGTGAGGAGTCAGAATTCGCTTGGGCATTCGATCGTCTACAGCGGTGACGCCCATGAGGTTGTTTAGACCCCTTTGGAGCATCCAGATTCGTTCGCCGCATTCCATGATCTCGTCGAGGTCGTAGTCAAATCCAGTGGTAGCTTTCAATGCCTCGGCCAGATCGGTAACATCCATGGACATCAATGCGAATCGGCACAGCGTTGCTGAATTGGTCAACATGTCTAGGCTTTCGCATATAACGTTTAATTCACCTTTGCCCTCGTTCGCCTTGGCATCGTATCCGCCGGTTATACCAACATCTGACCAGGTAATCCAGTTTTGTTCGACGTAGCCTATGGTCGATGCGACGTGACAGGCGCCACGGTTGGATGTCATGAAACTCAGGCCATGTCCGTGGGCCCCCCGAGGGTCATACATAGCCATCTCAAGGCCCTTTATCTCGGCTGTACAGCTTTCAGCATCCTTGCCGATTTGCTTGGCGGCGCTCCGGCTGCCCTCCGCCAGCACATCACCGAAGCCCTTGCGTTTGGTGATCTTTTCCATCATTGCCAGAACATCATCCGGATTTCCCCATCTCAACTGGCCACCATCGAGATCCTTGGAGGTAATAATGCCTTTCTCAAAGCACTCCATGGCGAAGGCGATGGTGCCGCCGCAGCTGATAGTATCTACGCCATATCTATTGGCCGTCTCGCCCATCTTGAGTATCGCGGCCAGGTCGTCAATCTCGAGTGAGGATCCGAAGGCACCTATGGTCTCATACTGAGGTCCGGGCCCTTCCTCTATTGCGTAGGGACCCTCTGCTACCTTGACCACTCTCTTGCACCCAATGGGGCAGGTGAGGCAACTATGCGTCTTGGTCAGGTACTGTGCAGATATGGCACCTCCACATAACTTGGGACCATAGAGACTGCTATCCCCCACGGTGAAGTGCTTAACTGGCAGGATACCGATAATGGCGTAAATCTCACAAGCCACGGCTGTGCCGGCCTCAGCAATAGCCTGCGCCGATACGTTCTCCTTGATCTTTTTCAGAACAGTCTTACGTATTTTGGTAAACTCCTCGGGGGAAGCCGGCTCAACTTTACCGGTGCCACGGATGACGACGGCCTTCAGCTTCTTGGAGCCCATCACCGCCCCCCCACCGCAGCGGCTGACAGAGCCCCACTTGCCGTTCAATATGCAGGCGAACTTCACCAGGTTCTCGCCTGCCGGTCCAATCTCCAGCATGTCTGCCTTAGCCCCATGCCGTTCTGTCAGGATGTCGGTCGTTTGGTAACAGTCCTTGCCCCAAAGGTCGGCGGCGTCTTTGATCTCCACCTTGTCATCCTCAATCACCAGGTAGACAGGCTTGCTTGAGGCACCTGATATCGCGATTCCGTCGTAGCCTGCCTTTTTCATCTCGGCAGCCAAGCTACCTCCAGCCGAGGCCTGCCCCCATATTCCGGTCTGGGGGGATTTGAAGGCTGCCACGATGCGAGAGGATGTGGGAAAGTTAGTCCCTGACAGCGGACCAGCCATTAGAAAGAGTACGTTCTTATCGGACAATGGATCAACATCCGGGGGAACGCGGTCTAAAAACAGTTTGGCCGCCAATCCACTGCCTCCGATGAATTTCCGCAGCACATCCTCTTCTATTTTTGTGGTAGTGACAGCTCCGGTGCTTAAATTGACATCCAGGATCTTTCCTTCGTAACTTGCCATTGCTACCTCCTTTTAAGTAATTTGTAGATCTGCCATTTCCCTTCCGTTGATAGATTACGTTTTCATTCAGGTACAGAGAAGGTGCACCTTCTCTATTATGTCATCGGGAACGCTTCCCGTATTTTTTTGTGATTTTCATCTGCTCAACCTGGGAGTCCGGCTCCTCTTTCCCCGGCTCCTCCCACGGCTTGCCCAGCCCCTCGTTCTTGGCACATCCGCCGGTCAGCGCCACGTCTTCGACCAGGCCGACCTTCCTTGCCATGGAGTTCAACCTGCCCGCCACCGCGTTGTTGACACCGGCGGCTATATCAACCACTTCTATACATTCGTTGATCAGGATTACAACCTCGGACTCAGAAAATATGCTGCACTGGCTGGTTATTCCATAGTCTTTCCCCAGCGGGCGATGAAACGCTCTTTAACCTCGGGGTTCACAAAGCCATTGGGCCACTGACCTCTAAAGACGCGGGCCACCTCCTCGATGGGCCGCCGCATTAACTCCGACATTGAGGTATTGGACATTGCTCCCGTATGAGGGGTAATAATGATGTTGTCCAGTCCAAATAGCGGATTATTGGAATCGGGTGGCTCTTCCTCCATTACGTCGATTGCTGCTCCCTGGATATAACCTTCGGTGATAGCTGTATGAAGGGCAGCCTCATCCACCAGTCCACCCCGTCCAGTGTTTATAAAGTACGCATGGGATTTCATCTCTTTGAACTGCTCCAAACCGAATAGGTGGTGATTCTCCTGTGTATATGGTACATGAACGGAAATGAAATCCGAATTGGCGAGGAGTTGGCTCAAATCTACCAGCTCGGCCCCTTGCTCTTGGACTATGTCTACTGGAATGTAGGGGTCATACGTGATTATATTCATACCCAAAGCGTGCGCTTTGCATGCCAGCGCACGAGCGATACGACCGAAACCTACCAGTCCCAGTGTCTGTCCCCGGATATTGGAAAGCGGGAACACTATTCCCATAGCATCCCGTGTCCACTTGCCATCCCGCGCTGCCTTATCGAGGCGAAATATCTTGCGATTGAGGGCGAGTATGAATGAAAGGGCTTGTTCAGATACCTCATCGATACAATAATCAGGAACATTGGCAACAATGATGCCACGCTCAGTAGCTGCCCCAACGTCAACATGGTCATGGCCAACAGAAAACTGGGCTATTATTTGGCACTTGTCAAGTTCGTCGATGACCCGTTTGCTAAAGGGCTCTATTGCCCCCATCGCTGCATCAGCATCATGACAGGCATTTATGACTTCTTCTTCGGTGGCGCACTGTACTCTTATTATCTCGCCACCCAGACTCTCGGCAACTTCATCGTGGTAGGGAGTACTCAGAATCGGCATAGTGCAAACGATCTTAGGTCCCATGTCTCCCTCCAGTTTATGAATCGGTTATGAACTTGGCCCCAAGCTTGATAGCCTCTAGGTCGAGTGGAAGAAAACGCTCTCCCTTGGTTCCTGTAAACCTGTCCTTAAGGGCTTTCTCAATCGCCTCGAGGGGCAGAGCTTTGGTTACCTCTAAGTACGCACTGAGCAGGATCAGGTTAGATACCATGGCTGCGCCTAACTCCATGGCCATCTGTGTTGCCGGCATATAGTGCACCGTCACATCGTCCCGCATAGTCCGCTCAGCAACAATTGAGCTGTCCACCAGCAATAGCCCCCCCGGTTTAACTTGTGGTTCGTGCAGCATCCAGGCTCCGGCCCCCATTAGGATGGCGGCCGAGGGATTCCTAGACGCAATAGAGGTGTTCTCTTTATTTGACAACGTCACTGTGCACTCGCATTCACCTCCGCGCATGGAAGGACCATAATTCGGATGGTAAGTCACATATCGGTAGTGTGAGCTACCCGCTTGTGCCAAGACCTTGCCCATGGTAAGCAACCCCTGACCTCCAAGGCCGCTCATAAGAACCGAAAACCGTTTTTTATTTTCTTCTTGCACTGATCACCCCCGATTATCCGCGTTTGACACGGCCTACTCTGTTGATTTCCGGGTCGACCGTATACTCTATTTTGTCTACATTCTTAAACTCTCCGAGTGGGAACTCGCCGATGAGTTTCTCTTCTACGAAACTATTGGCAGCTAGCGGACTCAGACCCCAGTTGGGGGGGCAGGCGCAGAGAATTTCCACTAAACTATAGCCCACTCCATCCATCTGTTTCTGGAAAGCGGTCTTGATCGCTTTCCTGGCCTTCTGGTAGTTGGCCGGCGTGTGCACGCTCACTCGAGTCGCATAGGCAGTGCCCGTCATGGTAGCGGCGATCTCGCTTAAGTGGAGAGGGAATCCAGCGCTTTGCACATCGCGGCCTTCAGGAGTCGTAGTAGTTCGCAACCCAAGAAGTGAGGTGGGAGCAACTTGCCCTCCGGTCATACCATATCCGGAGTTGTTAAGAAATATTGTCGTTATAGGATCGGAGCGCATCATAACGTTAATCACGTGTCCTACGCCAATAGCACCCAAAGAGCCGTCACCTCCAATATTGAAACAAATCGCCTGAGGTAGCACGCGCTTGACACCCGCCGCTACAGCAGTGGAACGTCCGTGAAGGCAGTGGATGCCATCAACAGTTAAGCCGACCATTAATATTCCGCTGCACCCAATGTCCAGGCAGGCAATAGCTTTTCCCTCGATGTCGAGTTCATCGATAACCTCACCAAGAGCTCGCCAGACTAAAGACTCATGACAACCCGGACAGAATTTGAATGGTAAAAAATCCAGTTGTACGGCCTTGGGCTTGCCTACGATCTGTTGCTTTATCACATCTCCTTTTCCCATTATGCATACCTCCTGACATAGCCAATATGATTCACTGTTTATAGTCCTCTTAAAGTTAAGCCACACCTACCATTTGTTTTATCTCCTCGACTATTCTCTCTGGATAGATGATTCCCGAACTGTCGCGCCTATGGGTACCCCAAATACCAAGTAAGTGAACCGGCACCTTTCCTTGGAGGGCACATTCCACGTCCTCGACCAGAAGACCGGAGCTGTGTTCCACCACAAGTATATGATGAGCCTGCAAGCTCAACTCGCGGAGCACATTCGTTGGGAAGGGCCAAAGGGTTATCGGTCTAAGAAGCCCTACTTTCAGGCCTTCTTCTCGAGCAAGGTCCACCGCTCCTTTTGCCATTCGAGACACGTAGCCGTATGCTACCAGGATCACCTCAGCATCATCCATGCGATAAGATTCATACTTAATTTCATTTTCGGTGATCTCCCGATATTTTTCGTTCATGTCCTGATGATAACCCACATAATCCCACATGTGATGATGGATTCCCTGGCCGTTCCCTCCACGTTCATCTAATCCCCTTAATACCCAGTCCTTATCGGGAAGTGCGCCGAAATCCCTGGTTTTTAGATCTACTAGCTCGCAGGATTGACCTATGGTGGCATCAGTGAGAACATAAACCGTCATCCGGTATCTATCAGCGAGCCATAAAGCCAGCTGTACCAGATCACAGCATTCCTGGCTTGATGACGCGGCGAGTACAATACAACGATACCCGCCGTGCCCGCCTCCTTTAGTAACTTGCCGATAGTCGGTCTGTGATGTCTGTGCCATTCCGCTGCCCGGACCGAATCGGCAAACATCAACGATTACTGATGGCACTTTTAAATATGCCATCAGGGAAACAGTCTCCTGCATCAAGCTTATGCCCGGGGAGGAGGTGGCAGACATTGTTCGAGTGCCGGTCATTGACGAGCCATAGACCATGCTTATAGCAGCAATCTCATCCTCAGTTTGGAGGAATACACCACCTGCTTTGGGCAGTTCAGTTGCCAGAAATTCCAGAATCTCACTTTGCGGGGTTATCGGATAGCCAAAGAACGCCTTGCACCCCCCAAGAATCGCTCCCCATCCAATTGCCTCATTTCCTGATAACAAACGCCTGTCTGACATGATAATCTTCCTTCCTTAGCCATCTTGATGGGTGTTCGCTTCGCTTTCGACATATTTGTACACCTGGATGGCAAAATCAGGGCACATCCATCCACAGATGCCACATGCGGAGCATTTATCCGGCGCTGAGAATACTGCCACCGGGAAGCCTTTGGGCCCCAGGCGGTTCTCAGGGATCGTAATGCACTCTTGGTTACAGAACTCGACGCAGAAGCCACAAGACTGGCACAGCATCTCATCAATTACTATCTCTCCTTTGGCCACTTTATCCTCCTGCTATATTAAACTCAGTTTATTGCCTTATTACTTCTAGTTGTCTCAACTGTCTCCAGGAAGTTATCTATCTGGCTTTTTGTTTGGGCCTCTGAGTATGTTCGTATATCAACAATATCACTCCCTATGAATAAAGTACGCAACTTGGCATATTTCTGAATAGCGTTCTGGTAATATATCTGCCCCATGCTGGTGGCCCGGCATGACATGACACCATGCATTACCAGCCCATCTATATTAAACTCAGGCACTAGATCTAATATATGTTGCACCCAGAAATCACCACACCCGTTATGAGCTTCTTCCCATCTGTATGTAAAACGTTCGAAGCTTCGCAAAGCCATTAGTTCAATGGGATCGTTAATATTATCTGGGATGGTAAAAGGGTCTGGTGGGGGGTAAGCCAATTGAGCTGGAAATACCGCTCCCAGACTTCCGAAATAACTGAATATGCCCATGCTATGCCAGGGGGGAAGCCCGCCAGCAAAGAGTAATCGATACCGCTCATTATCTACCACACCTATTCCAGAATCCACCCGGTCTTTAAGTTCTTGATAAAGCTCTTTGTAGAAGTCCAGAGTGGCTTCCTCACCGATCATAAAATGGTGGGGTACGAAGATGTTGAAGTGATCTCGAGCCGTCATTGGTGCTGGAATTGCCCTGCATAGCTGCTGAGCTTCCCACCACCAATGGCGGGCTTCCTCAGCACGATGGATGATGCTCATCAGCCGATCGGGATCTAGCTGGCTTCCGGTTGCCTTCTCCAGAAATTTTACCAGTCCTCGGAGCTGCTCAGCCTGGTATTTGACATAGAAATCCTTTATTTCGTACAAATCCCTATTAACGGGCGGTACGATTACATCAATACAATAGATGGGGACATCCATATAATGCCCCAGCGCTTGGTACCATTTAAAGCGCGTGTCACACCCGATACTACTTCCCAGGAGCATATCAGGCATAGGCATCCCACCATCCGGTGTTTGCGGAGCTTCCCCACTCTCGGCACGGAGCGCGTCGAATCCAATGCCAGTGCGAGCATAGCCACAGATCAGATTCGAGTAACCTTCTGCCTCGGCTTTCTCAAGAAACGGCTGTGCGGTACCCAGGGCAGCGCACAAGCCACCATAGTTCTCTGTCCAAACTGGCACTATGTCCATCGCTGCCAGTATTTCGTCATACTGGCTCATCACCATGCAATAAGCGACCTTCTGTCCTCGTTCCCTAGCCTGATGAGCCCGAAGGTACATAGACTCTACAAGAGGACGGACGTTTCGTGCGCTCTGGGTTCTTTTTTCCTTCTTTTTATCCGTGTTATCTGCCATATATAAGTCACCTAGCCAAGCGTCTCGATAAAGGCCTGAAATCGCGTTCTGAGTTGGCCCTTGGTAAGTAGAGTATATTCCTCCTCAAGGTGCAATACCGGGAAGCCTTCCCGATTTAGATACGCTTTAAGGCCAGGGGCTTCCAGTGCATGACCATCGCAAAACCGATACAAGTACAGAATGATCCCTTGAACATTGAACTCTCGTGCAAAGTCTACCAGATACAGGAAGCGCTCGTCAGGCTTGCCCTGACGAAACGTGCGGGGACAACGAATATCATCGATATAATGAGCGGCCAAACTTTCCATGGCATTCTCTTGAGGCTTCACTGGTTCCCAGAAGGAACGTGAACCGGTGCAGAGATCATCCATTACCACCGCAGCACCGCATTCCTCGATGAGCTCTATGATTGCAGGGTCATCGACCTCTCCACCATAGATCAGCACACGTGGCTTCTTTCCGCATGGTTCACTTTCGCGGGTCCGGATATCATGTATTACCTCAAGTAACAACTCGTTGAATTCCTCCACTGGAATTCCTCTCCCTGCTGCCAGTACTCGGGCGATCTCCGTACCTGAAATCAGCGGAGGATCTGCTTTACGGTACTGGTATATCTCCCGGAGTAGAGCTCGAGCACGATTATGGGTGTCAATGGCATCTCTGAGTGCCTCATCGGTAACTTTCCCACCTATGTGTTGCTCCAAGCTCTCCTTGAAGAGCCTCAGTTCCTGTTCCAAGAAGTTGCAGGAGGAAGGTCCTACCATGTGAGGCACCTCGATGAAATAGGTGTAATCCAATGGCCTATGTAACTTCCATATGTTAAGGATCCGCCACATGGCGTCACACGTATGCGGTACTACCAGGCCATGTAGAAAATCGTACTCGCCACGAATGGCCAGATCGAAAGCACTACGGACGTATGAGCAAATACAAGTCTCCAGATAGGCATCTGCTTCTTTAACAGGCTCATCTATTCGTCCGCTGATCCGGTACGGGACCAAGTCTAGAGCTGTCATGAGTTCCACAGGGGTATAGCAGCAGAAATACCCGATGACCTTTTTACCTTGCGATGCCATCACACGAGCATATGGTAAGCGATCTTGGCACAATTCCCAGGCACGCTCCAGCCCTCGGCTAGAGATAGTCATCTAGATAACCTCCTCCTCTCTCAGCTTTACGATGTCCTCCCAGGAATACCCCAATTCAAGTAGCACTTCTTCGGTATGCTGACCCAATTCAGGAGCAGGCATTCTCACCGATAAAGGCGTCTCGCTCATATGTAAAGGAAAGCCCACCATGTTCACTTTACCCAGTGCGGGGTGATCATACTCAGTGATATAGTCATTGGCAGTGACCTGGGGGTCATTGATGAGGTCAGTAATGGTATTTACGCGACAGAATAGCAACTCTGCCTGTTGGAGAACCTCGACCCACTCGTCACTGGTCTTTGAGGCAAAGCGCGATTCCAGGATTGGCACCAGCTCTTTGCTGTTGATAGCCCGCTGAACCAGGTTTTCGAATCGGGGGTCTTTCTCTAGTTCCTCCAGCTCCATCGCCTTGCAGAAATCCGCCCAATATCTGTCTGATTGAAGAAGGCCTAATGCTATCCACTTGCCGTCGGAGCACTTGTAGTGACAATACACTGGATTCCATATCTGCGATTTGGCTTGCCGAGGTATCTCCCATCCTGCCAGAAGGCTCGTGTTGATGCTAAGGCTCTGAAGCCATATCATACTGCCAAGCAGTGACGCGTTGACTTCCTGCCCTACACCGAGACGATCACGGGCAAATAACGCCGCCAAGATCCCGTACGCCAGCATAATGGCCCCCGTCTGATCAGCGATGGGACTGGCAGCCAGCAACGGCGGCATATCAGGCTCACCTACCGCCGACATGAAACCGGAGCGTGCTTGGCCCAGGTAATCGTAGCCGCGGTGCTTGCTATCGGGTCCTTCAGACCCCCAGGGCGAAGCTGTAGCATAGACAAGGCGTGGATTAATACCGGAAAGCATTTGATAGTCAAGGCCCAACCGGGAAGCAACTCCCTGACGGAAGTTCTGGACAAAGACATCAGCCTGCTTTACCAACTGGTACATTATTTCACGACCCTTGTCCTTCTTGACATCCAGAGTGATGCCTCGTTTATTGCGATTTTGCGCTTCGATATAGGCATGGCGGCCCTCGGCGAGATCGAACGAACGTCCACCCGTACCGATGATTCCCCGAGCGGGGTCGCCACCTTCACGAGTTTCGATTTTAATCACATCAGCTCCCAGGTCTCCCAACATCATGCTGGCCACCGGTCCCTGCTGCCATGCAGACCAATCTACGACTCGGATTCCTTCTAGCGGCATCATGATATCACCTCCTATTTACATACCTCATTTGGAATGTATATCGTCTTCAAGCTGTAGCATTGCTTGATCAACGTTATTGCCGGATCACACTCATCTTCTACCCCAGCGGTCTGAAGTATCTAATGTCGAGGATGTCTTTGTAATCATCGCAAATTTGTTGTACATCTGTAATCACTACCACATCCTCTGCTATCACCTTTCCAGTTGCAGGAAAGATAATAGTGAGTAGAACACCTGTAATAACCACCAGACCTATAGCAATATGTAAGGCTTTCATTTTATGTCTAACTACTACTTCCATAATTTGTTACCTAAACTATGGTCGTTTCAGAAGAAGCCCCTTAGTTTGAATACGAATCCCAGAAGCATACAACTAGGGATATAAAAAAGGCGATGTTGTAATACAGAGAATACCACATAAATCCCCATTTGTCTGTAGGGAGATTAAGTATCTTTGTATGTAGAGGCTGTTCTTAGTATGAATCCCACAACGTAGCGGGGTGTTGGAATAAGCTGTCAGGCTCAGTGATGCACTTCTCAGTAGTAGCTGCACTGTTGTGCGTGCGTGATGTAGTTGAAAAATTATATCGTGAGGTTGTGTTGGTAAGATAAGGGGCCACCCATTATCGGGCAGCCCCCAAGTCCAGCGCATAT
>JAIWEW010000012.1:0-15322 GCA_048632005.1 bacterium | reverse complement strand
ACGACGTTTACTTGTCTGGGAGCAAGCGGCTGGGCCTATTCCAAGGGAGCCCCGACTTTTTATATTTTGATATACGGCGCCCTTGCGTATACTGTTTCTTTTTTTATACTGCCTGCTTTATGGAAAGTGGGCAAACGGTACGGCCTTCACACTCAACCTGATTTTTTCATTAAAAGATACGACAGCCGCTACCTTGGCGTTCTTGTCGCCCTGATCGGTGTTGTCTGCATAATCCCCTATCTTCAGCTCCAGCTCAAAGGTCTGGGCTTGATCGTCCAAGTGGCCAGCAACGGAGCGGTTAATCCCAAGGTTGCTATAGGGATTTCTTTTGTCCTGACTTGTGCCTTTGTTTACACCAGCGGTATCAAGGGAACAGCCTGGGTCGCCATCGTTAAGGATATCCTGATGATACTTGCGGTTTTTATCGTGGGCATCGGAGTCCCGCATATCTATTTTGGTGGTTTCGGGAAGATGTTTCGCAAATTGATCGAGCAAAAACCTGACTTCCTGGTTTTTCCCGGGGCCGCTCCGCAGATGAATGTGCTCTGGATCATGTCGACATTATTGGTGATGGGCTTGGGTTTTTACATGTGGCCCCATGTCTTTAGCTCTGCCTTCTCCGCAAAGAGCGCTAAGATTATCAAAAGAAATGCCATAATCATGCCTTTTTATCAAATCCCGATTCTCCTCATCTTTATGGTTGGGTTCACCGCTCTTTTGGTCATTCCCGGATTGGAAGACGGAGATATGGCCTTTTTGGTCCTTGTCAACAAGACTTATCCCTCTTGGTTCATGGGTTTTATCGGAGCCGCCGGAGCGGTGACCGCCATGGTCCCTTCCGCGATCCTGGTTCTTTTCGCATCCACTCTTTTAGCGAAAAATGTCTGCCAGGCAGGATTTAAACCCCAGATGAGCGAGGAAAAAGTCATGACTCTCTCGCGTTTCATGGTTCTGGTGATCATGGTTTTTGCTCTCGTTTTTGCCATTTTTTTCCTCCTTTCATTAGTGTGATATTACTCTTCTCATTCGGGTGACGAAGCGCCTGAGAGTTTCGGCAGCTCCGCCGGCTTGCCAACCTTCCTCACCGGGGTGCTTTTTTGAGCCCCAGAGCAATAGACCAACACTGGTAGCGTAGGCTGGATCAGTGAGGATATCAGCGATCCCGTACACGCCTGTGGGCACGCCTCTACGCACAGGCACTCCAAGCACCTCCTGCCCCAGTGCTTCTATTCCCTTCAGGTTTGAGCAGCCTCCGGTGAGCACCAGTCCAGCGGGCACTTCCTTGGCATAGTCTGACGGAAGCTCCAAAGCGGCCAGCTTTAGAATTTCCTCTACCCTAGCCCTGATGATGTCATTCATGTCTTGATAGGAAACGCCGTAGCCATTCTCCATATTGAGATTGGCGGGTTCGTCATCCACGCCATCGTAGAAGGGCATCACGCTGCCATACTTCCTCTTCATCTGCTCAGCTATGTCGAAGGGCAGCCCCAGACCAATAGCGATATCCCGGGTGATTTGATAACCTGCTACAGGTAGAATAGCGGTGTGCCAGATGCTGCCATTCTTAAAGATGGCGATGTCTGTTGTGCCACCGCCAATATCGGCGAGGACCACTCCTGCATCCCGTTCGTCGGGCCTGAGAACCGCTTCGGAACTGGCCAGTGGTTCCAGAACGAGGTCTTCAATTTCGAGGTTCGAACCCCGGATGCACTTGACCAGGTTCTGGACTGAGCTTACGGCAGCGGTGATGATGTGGGTTTCTACATCCAGCCTGAAACCGTGCATACCAACCGGGTTCTTCACCCCGACCTGACCATCGATGGCATAGCCCCTGGGGATTACATGGAGCAACTTGCGGTCGTTAGGTATGCTGAAGGAGCGTGCAGTCCGAAGCACGCGCTTCAGGTCATCGGGACGGACCAGTTTATCACCTCGAGCAATGGAGACCACACCCTTCTTATTGAGGGAGGTGATATGCCTGCCGGTAACACCCACATAGACCGATTCCATTCTGAGTGCACTGGCCTGCTCTGCCTTATGTATCGAGGAGCGGATCGACTCCTTGGCCTCATTGATGTTCACAACGAGACCCTTGTGTAAGCCCTTGCTCTGAGTAACACCAACCCCGAGAACCTTAAGGTTACCGCCCTGGCCAGGGGTTGCCATGATGCTGCAGATCTTGGTAGTGCCTACATCTATACAACAAATGTTGTCGCTTTTTGCCATTTACCTCCTCCTTATAAGTGATTTTGGTAGTCTTTTTAGTATAGGACCCATTACATCATTTCACCCCCTTACCTCATTATTGGATGGACAATATCGCTGCCTATAGCCTTGGGCTCGGCGAAGAAAATCTCATATTCCCACTAGGCGAGACACTGCCCGTTCTCCTTTAAAAAATAACCCACTAAATGCGCTCGGCCGCTCTCATTTTGGCACTGCGACTGCGCGGATTAGCTAGAACCTCAGTGTGTGTGGGGGTAACCACCCTTTTTGTGATTAGCTTAAGGGTAGCATGATGACTACAGATACAGACCGGTGTCCGGGGAGGGCAAAGACAACTTTGTGATTCCATCCTGAAGAAATCCTTGACCAGGCGATCCTCCAGGGAATGATAGCTAATAACGACTATCCGGCCCCCTACCTCCAGGACGTTGAGCGCCTGCTTCAACGCTATCTTAAGGCGCTCTAGTTCCCTGTTTACGGCGATGCGAAGCGCCTGAAAGGTTTTCGTAGCGGGGTGAATTCTGCCGCGGGTGCCTACAGCCCTTGCTACTGTGGCGGCAAGCTCAAGCGTGGTATTCAATGGGCGCTTTGCCACGATAGATCTCGCTATCTCGTTTCCTCTACGATCCTCACCATACCTCTTTATGATGTCTGCGATCTCCTTCTGGGTGAAGGTATTGACTATGGTAGCTGCGGTTATTTCCTGCGAGGGGTTGTAGCACATATTGAGAGGGGCTTCATGCTGGAAGCTGAAGCCCCTCTTCGTGTCATCAAGCTGAAGCGATGACATGCCCAGGTCAAATAGCACCCCTCTGGTGGAGTGAAACCCCGTTCTGTTGCAGATCTCCTCCAGGTTTTCGTAACTTTCGTTGATTAAGATAGCTTTCTTGCCATAGGGGTGAAGCCTTTCCCGTGCCAGCTCGATGGCTTGAGGATCGATATCGATGCCTAAAACTTGGCCCCCCTGCTCCAGTATCGCGGCAGAATGCCCTCCTCCCCCCAGGGTGCAATCGATATACTGTCCTCCGGGTACGACCTTGATCGCCTCGATAACCTCTTTGAGGAGCACGGGGATATGTATCACTGGCGTGCCTCCATACTCTCCAAGATCTGCCAGAAATCCTCGCTGGCGGATTCTCTCTGCTCCTCCCAGCTTTCCTTGCTCCAGATCTCGAGGTATTTGTTTACTCCTGCGATGACCAAACTATCTTTGATGCCAGCGTGCCTACGAAGCGGCGGCGGTAGCATTACGCGGCCCTGTTCGTCAAGTTCCATATCAAAGGCAGTCGCGTAAATATATCTATTCCTCTGCCGCAGTTTGCTCGGAGCTATGGGCCCGGAATCGTATTGCTTAGCGATCTCATCCCATACCTGTGGAGTGTAAACATTGACGCATGCTTCTGCTCCCATATTAAGCACGATCCCGTCCGTGAAGTACTTGCGGAACTTTGGGGGGATGGCTACCCGGCCCTTTGGATCGATTTTGTATTCGTACTCACCAAGAAACATGCTATCTTAATCACCTAAATCGATATGATACAGATCTTGCGTATTCGCCCATCGGGAACTTCAGCTAACTTAATCATCAAGAACACCACTTTTATCCATTTTAATGCCGAATATACCACAATTTCACACCTTCTGTCAATACTTTTAACCATGAATCGTTAATACTCGATTTATTGAAGCTCTTTTACAGGTAACCGCTTCTGTGGTATGATAGCGGAAGCTTCTACCGATATTCTGATAGCGCAGCCAACAATCATGGGATGGGTGGGGATTGTGGTGATATCCTCTGGTTTAACTGCATGATTACCGGTCTACTGGCTGGGGAGGGCAAGGCTCATGATATGCCTCTCCGCGTAAACGTGATTAACATCGGCAGCATCTAAGTGGAGGCTGTAATGGGGATCTGTTCACCCTATTGCTGATGAGACCGCTGAAAAAGAGGTGCAGGATACTTCCTGCCGGGGGTCTGGGGGTGTCCCACAGTTTTACAAGCCCCCCAATCTTGGGGGATTAGGGGGTTGGATGAGGCTATTTCAGCAGTATCTTAATATATCGATAGCTATGACGGTATTACTTCGAACTGAATTGTTATCAAATTGGCAGATAAAGGTGGCATTTTTTAGAGTATGTGGTCGAAAGGATTTGTCTACCTCTGGGTGAGAAATGTTTACTTTGGGAATACTGACAATTAGCGACAAGGGTTCGCAAGGCGAGCGAGCGGACGAGAGCGGTATGGTGATCAGGGAGGTACTTGGCGCTTACGATGTTCAGGTGGTAAAATATGGTATTGTCCCCGATGAAGGGGAGCTTATATCTGCGAAGATCGTGGAGTGGGCCGATAAAGAGGGCATCGATCTCATCCTTACAACGGGGGGCACAGGGTTGTCCCCGCGCGACGTTACTCCGGAAGCGACGCTTGCCGTTTTAGACAGGAGTGCGCCGGGGTTCGTCGAGGCGATGAGGGCTGAGAGCCTGAAGAAGACCGCGATGGCGATGCTCAGTCGGGCAGTGGCCGGTATTAGAGGAAGAAGCTTGATCATCAACCTCCCCGGCAGTCCCAGGGCGGTTCGCGAATGCCTGGAGGTGATTTTACCCGTGCTGCCCCATGCTATTGAGGTACTCAGGGGTGAGGTGGGGGAGTGTGGGGAGCATTGAATGGTGGTGTTGTAGCATGTGGTCAGTGTGGAGAAACGATATAACCGGGGATGCTGTATAGGGGGCGGGAATGCATATTCATATCTTGACTCTTTTCCCTAATATGTTCACCGGTCCTTTCGGCGAGAGCATCATCAAGCGAGCTATCGATCATAGTCTGGTGGATATTATGATTCGTAATGTCCGAGATTACACTTACGATAGGCATCATGTGGTTGATGATTATCCATATGGTGGCGGACCCGGGATGGTATTGAAGCCAGAGCCGCTCTTCGCTGCGGTAGAGGCGATAGAGGGCGCATCTGAGATGCCGGTACTGCTACTCACGCCGCAGGGCCGGCTTTTCGATCAGCGGGTCGCCGAGGAGCTTGCAAAATATAAGGAGATGATCCTCATATGCGGGCACTACGAGGGTGTCGATGAGAGGGTGCGGGAGCACTTGGTTACGGACGAGATCAGCATCGGGGATTATATCCTGAGCGGTGGGGAGCTTGCCGCCATGGTGGTCGTAGATGCCATGGTGCGTCTACTGCCTGGTGCTCTTGGGTCTGAGGAATCGGTTGGGGATGACTCCCATACGAGCGGTATTCTAGAGTATCCCCAGTACACCCGCCCACATTCGTTTCGCGGGTGGGATGTGCCTGATGTATTGCTTTCAGGCAATCATGGTGAAATCGCCAGTTGGCGAAGGGAGCAATCGCTCCGGCGTACGATTAAGCGGCGCCCCGACCTTTTAGGGCGGGTAGAATTGAGTGATAAAGAGAAAATACTGGTGGCGCATATAGAAAGAGAGGAAGATTAAATGAACCTCGATACGTTGATTCCCGTAGTACCGAACCCCAATATTCCCATGATCAGCTCCGGCGATACAGTGAAGGTGAGCATCAAAGCGGTGGAAGGGGAGCGGGTGCGTACCCAGATGTTCCAGGGGGTGGTGCTCAGGGTAAGGAAGGGCGGCGTCAATGCCAGCTTTACGGTGAGACGTATTGCATACGGGGTTGGCGTGGAACGAACCTTTTTCCTTCAATCCCCTTCGATAGAAAAGGTAGAGGTACTTAGACACGGACAGGTACGCCGTGCTAACCTCTACTACCTGCGCGGGCTCACCGCTAAAAAGGCACGCATAAAAGAGAGAAGGGTAAAGGTAGAGCGCGCGGAGGAATAGGGTAAAAAGGTGAGCTGTGCAATCAAGGGGGATGAATTACGCTGAGGTAGCGGTGAATTCTCCGGGGGCACAGCGACAAACATTCTGCTATTCAGTGTCCCCTGACATAATGGTGGGGCACGCAGTATTGGTCCCCTTTGGCCCCAGGCTCTTACAGGGCGTGGTCCTTGAATTAACCGAGTATCCCTCTGTGGAGGATACGAGGGAAGTTGCTGGCCTCATCGACCCTCGTCCTTTGATATCATCCCCTCAGGTAGAACTGGCCCGCTGGATCAGCGCATACTATTTCACACCCCTTTTCGATGCCGTCGCCCTGATGATGCCCCCCGGCTTTGAGCGGAGGACGCTCACTTTTCTTACGCTCGTTCCTCATCCCGCTGACAGCATTGTCTCCTCGCTTAACCCTCTCCAGAGGGAATTACTGGATCTCATAAGTCGGAAGAGCAAGCTCGGGGTCAAAGCGGCAGAGAAAGCTCTGGGCAAAAAAGAGGCGAGGGTGATTATCGAGCAGTTGGCGGGTAAAGGTCTGGTAAAAAAAACCCATGAGCTGGGGCCGGTGAGGGTAAGGCCAAAGATGGTGCCTCACCTTCGCCTGAATACTGGGGCAGCGCTGGATATAGCAAAACTGCTCCAGGCAAGGGGGGCACCCAAGCAGGTGGAGCTATTAAAGCTTCTTCAAGCTGGTCCTATTACCCTCACCGAAGCGAAAGAGATCCTTGGCCCCATCGCGCCCGCAGCAGCAGCGCTACGAAGAAAGGGCCTCGTCACTATCGAGCAGGTTCGGGTGTATCGCGACCCGCTGGCTCATCGCACCTTTCCTCCTTTACCGGCTCCAACCCTCACCCCGGCGCAGGAGACCGCCTGGCGCGAGGTCAAAGCAGCCCTTGCCCCGGGCGCGGATGCAGGAAGTGTGGGGAGTGTGAAAAATAAAATGCCCATTTTTCTGCTTCACGGGGTCGCCGGTAGCGGAAAGACGGAGATATACCTTAGAGCCCTGGAGCAGGTCGTTACTATCGGCAAGCGGGCGATTGTACTGGTCCCCGAGATTGCTCTCACTCCACAAACCATCGCGCGCTTCGCCGCCCGATTCCCGGGCAGGGTTGCGGTGCTCCACAGCAAGCTCTCGGCAGGGGAGCAGTTTGATGAGTGGTGGCGAATTAGGGAAGGTGCTTTCGATGTGGTTATCGGGTCACGCGGGGCGATCTTTGCCCCGCAGCCTGACCTGGGTCTCATCGTCATCGATGAGGAACATGAGTGGACTTACAAACAGCATGATCGCTCGCCCCGCTACCATGCGCGCAGTGTTGCCATCAAGCTGGCGGAGCTTACCGGTGCGGTGGTCATCCTGGGCAGTGCCACGCCTGAAGTCTCCAGCTACTATCGTAGTCAGAGAGGCAACTATCGGTTATTGGGGCTACCGGAGCGGATTGCTACAGGGGAGAAAAGGATAGAGATTCTCGATCTGCGCCAGGAGCTAAGGGCGGGAAACCGGAGTATCTTCAGTAGATCGCTTACCGAAGGGATAAAGCAGGCCCTGGCAGCCAAGGAGCAAGTGATCCTTTTCCTCAATCGGAGGGGGAGTGCCACTTTTGTACAGTGCCGCGATTGTGGCTATGTGCTGCGCTGCAAAAGATGCGATGTCTCTCTGACATATCACTCAACGAAAGAGGATCTTGTTTGTCACCGGTGTAATTATCGCCGGGCGATGCCCCATGTTTGTCCCCAGTGTAGTAGCAAGCGGATCAAGTTTCTTGGTACCGGTACCCAGAAGGTGGAGGATGAGCTTGGCCGTGTCTTCCCCGAGGCGAGGCTCTTGCGCTGGGACCGTGATGTCACCGGGGGGAAACATTCCCACGAGGAGATTCTGGATAAGTTCCTGGCTCATGAGGCGGATGTCCTCATTGGCACTCAGATGATTGCTAAGGGGCTAGACCTACCCCTGGTTACCCTGGTAGGGGTGATCAATGCTGATGTGAGCCTTTACCTGCCCGATTTTCGAGCCGGCGAGCGAACCTTCCAGGTGCTGAGCCAGGTAGCAGGCAGGGCAGGGCGTGGCCCGCTGGCGGGGAAGGTTATCATTCAGACCTATACCCCGGAACACTATACAATCAGTTGCGCTGCAAAACAGGACTATCTATCCTTTTATAAACGAGAGATCGCTATCCGACGTCAGTACCAGAACCCCCCGTTTAGTCGATTGGCGCGTCTCCTTTACGTTAATCCCAGTAACGCCCTTTGCCAGAGAGAGGCTCAGAGAATGCATCGCGTTCTTAAGGAGGAACGGGACTCGTGGGGCATGGATATATCCCTTATTGGGCCTTCCCCGGCCTTCATGCCACGGGTGCGTGGCCGTTTTCGCTGGCAGGTCATCCTGCGCGGCGATGAACCGGTGCGTCTACTGGCTGAAGTGCCCATTCCTCACGGATGGGTTGTCGACATCGACCCTATAAGCCTGCTTTGACAGACAAGCTTCTCCTCCGCTATAATGTGGCAAACGGTTGGGGAGATCTAATGGCAGTCCTTCCCATGGTTGATTACACGAACCCGGTACTTCGTCAAAAAGCGAAACGTGTTAGCAATATCGACGGAGCGATAGCGCAGCTCATCGATGATATGGTGGAGACCATGCATGAGGTCGAGGGTGTGGGGCTGGCAGCTCCTCAGGTAGGGGTCCCTCTGAGGATAGCGGTAATCGAGTTGCCTGATGAGGAGACTATAGTTCTGGTGAATCCCAAGATTGTGAAGCGGTCCGGAGAGCGCCAGATTGAGGAGGGGTGCCTCAGTGTCCCCGGTTATAGGGGGGAGATCCAGCGCTCGGAGAAGGTCACGGTTAAGGGGCTCGACCGCTTTGGTCGGGAAATTCGCATCAAAGGTGAGGGGCTCCTCGCCCAGGCCTTGGAACACGAGCTTGACCACCTGGATGGGACTCTTTATATCGATCACCTGGAGAGTATCGAAAAACTTATGCCGGTGACAGGCGATGTGGAAACACGTGAAATATAGTCATATGATTATTGTTAAGTGCGTTTTAGAAATGGGGGGCCTTTTACAGAGCCCCGCTTTTTTAAAGTCTACGAAGCGTATTAAATAACTTGTCACAGTATTAAAAGGAAAGCCTAGCTTCTTCCAGCGCTGCGAAACGCTTTTTTACAGGGGTTTGTTGCGGATGAGGATAGAGAGCTCCGGGTGGAAGAAGCCAAAAAAAGAGATGATGGAAGTTTTAACCAGGGTAGAGGAATTTCTCGCCCCGCACTCGATCGAGGGTTACCTCACCGGTGGTTTTGTACGTGATAACCTGATAGGGCATGACAGCTACGATATCGATATTGTTGTCGGGACAGAGGCTGTAGAGCTGGCCCGCAATGTAGCGAAGGCCTTCGAGGGTACATTTGTGCCCTTGGATAAGGCGGATGGAATAGCCAGGGTGGTGCTCCCCGAGGAGCGGTGGGGGTTGTGGGGAGAGCAAAAAAAGCCCCTGCATCTGGATCTTGCAACCATGCGTGGGAGCATTGAGGAAGATCTGGCATTGCGGGACTTCACCATAGACGCCATCGCCATAAATTTGAGTGAAATAACGAAACCAGATGCTCCCCTCATCGATCCCTGCGGCGGCCAGCGGGACCTGGAGGCGGGGGTGGTACGCGTCATTAGCGATGAGGCTTTCCAGCGAGACCCGGCGCGTCTGCTACGGGCCCTGCGCCTCGCAGCGGAATTCAACTTTTCATTATCCGATGAAACAAGAGCGCAAATTAAAAATCAGCACCAGCTTATTACACAGGTTGCCGCGGAGAGGGTATGCGATGAATTTTGCCGCTTACTTGCCGTCCCGAAGGCAGCCAGGTGGCTCCGGTTGCTCGATGAGCTTGGCCTGCTTTTATCAATCTTTCCTGAGCTTGCGCCCACTAAGGGGGCGGAGCAACCCAAGGAACACTTCTGGGATGTGCTTGAGCATTCTATAGAGACGGTTGACGACATCGAATTCCTGCTTCGGGTCGAAGGCTCCGGATACTTTGATAATGAAATTCTGACCTCTGTGCCCTGGTCACCGGTACTGGAGGAACACTTCGAGGAGGAGATAGCTGGCGGACACAGGCGGAAGACCCTGCTTAAACTGGCTGGGCTGCTCCACGATATAGCCAAGCCCCAAACCAGGACCATCGAGGAGTCGGGACGGATGCGCTTCTTCGGGCATGCTCAGGAGGGGGCAACCGTTGCTCAAGGCATTATGGAGCGACTGAGGTTCAGCGTTCGCGAGAAAGAGATAGTGCAAAAAATGATCGAGCACCATCTGCGCCCGGGACAATTGGCTGGTGAGGATGAACTTCCCACCAAACGCGCTATCTACCGCTATTTCAGGGATACAGGTGATGTGGGAATCGACACCATCTTTCTTAATCTTGCGGATCATCTGGCAACGCGGGGCCCCAACCTGGAGCTTGAAGAATGGCGCAGGCATACTCGGAGTGTATCCCATGTCCTCGAGGAGCGCTTCAGCGAGGTAAGCGTCGTTTCGCAGACCAGGCTGATCAACGGGCATGACCTTATCGATATACTGGGGATGAGTCCTGGACCTGAGATGGGCCGGCTACTGGAGGCAGTGCGCGAGGCTCAGGCTGCCGGAGAAGTTACTACCAGGGACGAAGCACTCCGCTTCGTACAAAAGCGGAATACGAAACAGAGTTGATATAAGTTGCAAGAAAGAAATAATGGGTAGAAAACATATTCTAACTCTGGTGGCTATCTTTGTTACGGCCGCCTTGTGTGTTTCGCTGCTGGCAATAGAAAATATCGGAGGCCGGCAAGGGTTTTCGCTGGGGCTGGATCTTCAGGGAGGCACACATCTGGTATATGAGGCAGACTTTACCGAGGTTGCACCCGGCGCTGAGGACGACGCTGTCGAAGTGACCCGGGAAATTATCGAGAAGCGAATTAACCGCTATGGGATATCTGAGCCGAATATCCAAATAATCGGCAGCGGCAACAGTTCCCGTATCTCCGTCCAGATACCTGGTGTTACCGCCGAAGAGGCAAGGGCTCTGGTTGGCGCAGTGGCTGAAATGGACTTTCAAGAGCAAAATGGGGTGGAAGCAATCCTAACAGAGGCATCGTATGCGAGGGATACTCAGATTACTATTGACGATGCCACCGGTTTTAAAGTAGATGACACCTGCGTGGTTGGTTTCGGTTTGGGTGGGGGCATTGCAAAGGAAGACTGGGAAACGAGGCGGATAGCAGCCATCAACGGGTCCAGTAACGTACTCACTTTGGACCCCGCGTTATTTTTAGACCATCAGGCCGGCGAGCCGGTAAGCGTCTGGATACCTTCTATCGGCACAGTCGATGGGGAGGAGCTATGGCTTACTGGCAGATACCTCTTGCCCAATAGTTACGTTGATGTGAACCAGCAGACTGGCCAGCCGGTGGTAGCGTTCGAATTTGACCAGACCGGGGCTATTCTTTTCGCTCAGATTACCGGGCGGCTCGTGGGCGAGCCTCTGGGCATCTTCCTCGATAATGAGATGATCTCAGCGCCGGTAGTGCAAACACAGATCAGCGGTGGCAGCGGGATTATTGAGGGATTGACCTATGATGAGGCGAGAATACTATCCAGCCAGCTCAACGGCGGTGCGCTGCCTCTACCGCTGGGACACTGGGATGGCGGCGAGTTCTACCCTGAGCCGGCAGTAACCCAGAGCGTCGATGCCACCCTCGGTGCCGACTCCCTGCATAAAAGCCTTATCGCCGGCATAATCGGTCTATTGCTGGTAATGGCGTTCATGATACTTTATTATAGACTCCCCGGTTTGCTGGCATGCTTTTCTTTGCTGATTTATGTTGCTATCATGCTCACCATTTTCAAGATGGTTCCCGTTACCCTCACCATGGCAAGCATCGCGGCCTTTATACTCTCCATCGGGATGGCCGTTGATGCCAATGTCCTTATCTTTGAGAGGATGAAGGAGGAGATAAGGTCAGGAAAGACGCTAAGGGCTGCTGTCGAGGCGGGCTTTAACCGTGCCTGGCCAGCGATTCGCGATGGCAATATCTCTACCCTTATTACCTGCATTATCCTGTTCTGGTTTGGCAGCAGAATCATTGCTGCGCCCCTGGTAATGGGCTTTGCCCTGACACTGGGCATCGGAGTTGTTATGAGTATGCTGACGGCAATCGTGGTTACCAGGACTTCTCTGCGCACTATTGTGTTCACCGCGCTGGCAAAGCGGGTTTCGCTATTTAGATCATGAGAGATGATAAATGATTGATTTTGTCGGTAAGAGAAAATGGTATTTCCTCGTCTCGGGCATCATTATCCTCATTGGGGTCATTTTCCTGCTCTCCGTCGGCCTACAGAGGGGGATAGAGTTCACCGGCGGAACGATGGTGACTATTAGCTTTGAGCAAGCGGTGACTCAGGAGGAGCTTCGCGAAGAGCTGGCCGTGCTGGGGCACGATGACGCCATCATTCAATGGAGCGATGATGCTCAGGCCTTCGTCATCCGCACTACAGAGCTATCGGAGGAAGATGTCGTTGTGATGCAGAATGCCCTTAGAGAGGCATTCGGAACCCTTACTATTGTGGAAGTGTATGCAATTTCGGGCAGCATCGCCAGCGACATCGAGGGGAACGCCATGATTGCAGTTATCGTAGCTGCCATCGGCATCCTGCTGTATGTTACCTGGGCCTTTCGAAGGTTGATGAGGCCGTTTCGCTACGGGGTATGTGCTATCGTGGCTTTGCTCCACGATGTAATCATCGTGCTCGGCATTTTCTCTGTACTTGGAGTGATCTTCGACATAGAGATCGATGCGATGTTCATCGTTGGTGTGCTTACCATTATCGGTTACAGCGTGAATGACACCATCGTGGTCTTTGACCGCATCCGGGAGAATTCGCTCAAGAGCCCGGGGACCCCGCTTGCGACCACGGTCAACAACAGCATTATGGAAACGCTGGGTCGCTCCCTCAACACAGTTATAACGACTCTGTTTGTGATACTGGCTCTGCTCCTTTTAGGCGGGGCAACCATCCACAACTTCGCCCTGGTCCTCCTCATCGGAGTGATCAGCGGCACCTACAGCTCCATCTTCATTGCCAGCCAGCTGCTCGTAGTCTGGGAGAGTGGCGCATTCGGCAGGCTTTTCCGGCGCGTAGTCCCCAAGCGGGCACCTGCCGGGGGGTAATGCATGTTCCGCACTAAAACCGGCGCCGCCGGGCTTTCTGTTCTCTCCAATACCCTGTTGATCCTGCTCAAGCTGGTGGCCGGCATCCTTACGGGAAGTGTCAGCATCATCGCCGAGGCTATTCACAGCGGTATCGATCTATTAGCGGCATTAATCGCTTTCGTCAGCTTACGGATTGCCGGCAGGCCAGCAGATAGGGAGCATCCCTTTGGCCATGGCAAGGTGGAGAATGTCAGTGGTACCATAGAGGCGGTACTGATCTTTGTCGCCGCAATCTTCATTATTTACCAGGCGATAAACAGGATCATTGCGGGAGCAATTGTCGAATACTTGAGTATAGGGATCGCGGTGATGGCGATCTCTGTAGTGGTAAATATCATTGTCTCCCGTCACCTGCTGCGAATCGCCAGGGACTCGGACTCTATAGCGCTGGAGGCGGATGCCCGTCATCTCACCGCCGATGTCTATACCTCGCTGGGGGTTTTGGCCGGGCTGGTTGTGGTGCAGGTAACCGGACTAAATATTCTCGACCCGATTATTGCCATCTGTGTATCCATCTTTATCCTGAGAGCGGCATATAACTTGACCAGGAGAGCATTCCCACCCCTCATTGATACCAGGTTGCCCGAGGATGAAGAGGCGCTGATAGAATCCATCATGAGCGAGCATATGGGGGAACTGGTGGGTTTCCACGAGCTACGTACCCGGAAGGCAGGAAGCGAGCGCTACATCGAGCTACACATGATGATGGCCAGGGATGCCAGTGTAGAGAGGGCACACAGTCTATGTGATCACCTGGAGGAGGACATCAAGTCGAGGCTTCCCAATATCCATGTGACGATACATATCGAGCCCTGCGATATGGATTGCGATACTTGCCCTGATAGCTGCCCCCAGGACCAGAATATGCCGGGACCTTAGGACAGTCCGTGAGTACCCTTTACTACCTCAAGGAGCGCCTCAATATCCGGGGCTGCCCTTGCTCCAGGGGGCTTGCCTAAGGGATCGATAATCTCGGAGTTACCCAGGAGCACATCTATGGTTGCCCTCGTAGATGCCGCCAGCGCATCGAGGTTGTAGCCGCCCTCCAGAGTGAATACGATTCGCTCGTCGCAGAGTTCTTCGGCCAGCCCTTTCAGCAGGCGCCCCACATTTGCGAATCCGGTGACGGATAGTTGCATTTGCGATATCTGGTCGCTCCAGTGAGCGTCATAGCCTGCGGATACCAGAACAAGCTGAGGCCGAAAGCGCCTCGCCACCGGTATCAGCACCTCATCATATACCCGCAGGTATTCATCGTCGCCACACCAGGCAGGCAGGGGAACATTCACAGTTGTTCCCTTGCCATCCCCATCCCCGGTTTCCTCGACACGACCGCTCCCGGGGTAAAAGGGGCTTTGGTGTGTAGAGAAGTAGAGGACATGGGGGTCATCATAGAAGGTGTCCTGTGTCCCATTGCCGTGATGTACGTCGAAGTCAACGATGAGAATGCGTTCCAGATTGTAGTTTGCTATCGCATACCTGGCAGCGACGGCGACATTGTTGAACAGGCAGAAACCCATAGCCTCCCAGCGTACGGCGTGATGCCCCGGCGGCCGGACCAGGGCGAAGGCGCTCTTCACATTCCCTGCCATCACTGCATCAACTGCCTCGATGAGGCCACCGGCGGCATACAGAGCCACATTATAGGAGGCAGGAGAGACCACGGTATCGGGATCGAGCGCGCCGCCGCCTCCCTGCGCGAAAGACTCCACATTAGAAATATACCCGGGGGAGTGCACTGTCGATAGTTCACCCACAGTGGCAGCACGGGGGCTAATCGGGACAAGCTGCTTCATCGTCCCGGTCTGCTTCAGGTGCTCCACGGTCTTTATCAGCCGTGACGCGTTCTCGGGGTGTGACCCCGTATCGTGCTCCAGGTAAATAGGGTCATAGACTAATCCAACGTTCACGATCCCTCCTTTTTCACCCTTAGCGCTACGTTACTGAGAGCTCTACTATATGAGACCGCTGAAAAAGAGGTGCAGGATACTTCCTGCCGGGGGTCCGGGGTGTCCCCCAACCTTTAAAGTCCCCCAAGATTGG
>JAIWEW010000011.1:0-15567 GCA_048632005.1 bacterium | reverse complement strand
CTATATCCCCCAATCTTGGGGGACTTTTATGAATCTGGGGGACACCCCCAGACCCCCGGCAGGAAGTATCCTGCACCTCTTTTTCAACGGACTCTTAGTTACCTACCGTTTTATCAGCAATAGAGTGGCGGATGTCGCCATTCCTGATAACTTGACAACAGTAAGCCAGGTAACTAGAGTGTTGACCACAGAGTCACAGAATATATTTTGCGATTGTGCTTACACTGCTGCCAATACGAAGGGGTCATAGAATATGGATTGGCTAATATGGATTGGAATAGTATTCCTTATCAGTCAGGCGGCCATGTTCGCAGGCCTTAACCTAGCTTTATTTAGAATCAGCAGGCTCAGGCTGGAAGTGGAGGCTTCTAAAAAAGATAAAGGCGTACTACGAATCCTTGCTCTGCGGAATGACTCAAACTTTGCGCTTACGACGATTATATGGGGAAATGTGGGGGTCAATGTACTAATAGCACTGCTCGCTAACTCCGTTTTGGCTGGAGTTTTCGCCTTTCTGTTTTCTACGATAATTATTACATTTTTGGGGGAGATAATTCCTCAGGGCTATTTCTATCGTCACTCCCTACGGATGGCCTCTTTGTTGTCTCCGGTCTTACGTTTCTACCAGATCGTACTGTATCCGGTTGCTAAACCCACCGCCATACTACTTGACTTATGGCTTGGACCAGAGAGCATTCAATTCTTTGCCGAGCGGGATTTCAGAGAGGTAATCAAGAAGCATATGGAATCAAGCGAAGCTGACATAGACGATGTTGAAGGCAGGGGTGCTTTAAACTTCCTGGCCTTTGATGACCTCATAGTTCTCCAAGAAGGTGAGCCTCTAGATTCTCAAAGCGTGGTGAGCATCCAGTTCATCAACGGCTCACCAGTGTTTCCTAAATTCGATGGCTCTCCTGCTGATCCTTTTCTTCAGCGCATCCAGGCATCAGGGAAGAAATGGGTCATTCTTACGGACAATTCGGGTGAACCTCATCTGGTACTTAATACCAACGGTTTTCTCCGCGCAGCACTGTTCCAAGGCAGACAAGTCGATCCATTAGCATATTGTCATAAACCTGTTATCATAACCGACCATACATTTCGACTCGGGGATGTGATTCAGCAATTAAGAGTAGAGCCAGAAAGGCCTGGGGACGATGTTATTGACAAAGATATTGTACTCGTATGGTTGGAACCCACCAAGCGAATCATCACAGGAGCAGATATCTTGGGGCGACTGTTACGGGGAATCGTGGCACAAAAGAAACGACCATGAAGAGGAGATCCGAGCAGCTTTTAAATCTAATCCGGGATTCCTATGGGTCAACATCTATTATCGAGACTGTGGAGATCGCAATCTTCCTTGGCCCACATTTTGTGGTAAGCAACCATAGTATTCCACTCTTCAGTGCCTCCCAGAAATTACCGCGCAAGTTATATTTGACAAACATATAAATTTATGGTAACATATACAATTGCCCAATGATATCCCCCATTTTTTATTCAGTTCCCCAGCATCTTTAACTTCCGCCTATCTATTTTTGCGGATTATATTGTCTTAATTTTAGGAGGATTAGTGTGAGTTCTACCTTTACCGTGTCCCCGAAAGCAGTGCCGCGGAAATCCTATGGCAAGATCTCCCATGTTCAAGAGGTACCTAATTTAATCCAGACCCAGCTGGATTCCTACCGCTGGTTTTGTGACCCACAGCCTGATAGGGAAAACCCTGATGAGAAAGGCGGGCTGAGGGCTCTATTCGATGAAATCTCCCCTATCGAGGACTTCACCGGCTCACGGTTTGAACTGCGTTTCGTCAGCTATGGGTTCGGAGAAAAGAACAAGGCTGAGATGCCCCTTTTTAAAGATGATGATTCTTTCTGGCGCTACATACATGAAGCCGCTCCTGATAAACGCTCGGAGGCGGAATGCCGCGAGCGCGATATAACCTACTCCTCACCTCTATACGTTAGGGTGCAACTGGTGATTAAGAGCACTGGGGAGATTAAAGAGCAAGACCTCTTCATGGGCGATTTCCCCTTGATGACGCCTAAGGGAACCTTTGTCATCAACGGAGCAGAAAGGGTGGTGGTAAGTCAGCTGATCCGCTCACCCGGGTGCTATTTCACCCTGGAGAAGGATATGAGCACCGGGCGCCAGCTTTGCTTTGCCAAGCTTATTCCTGAGCGCGGTGCCTGGCTGGAGTTCGAGACTAGCGGCAAGGACGTGATATCGGTAAAGGTCGATGGAAAACGAAAGATCCCCGTTACTACCATGCTGCGCGCCATCGGCTATGAAAAAGATGAGGATCTTGTGGCGCTGTTCGAGGATATCGATAGCGAACATCATTTTATTGAGGCAACTATAGAGAAAGACCCCCTGGTTACGAACCAAAAAGAGGCACTTATTGAGCTCTATCGTCGCCTGAGGCCGGGTGACCCCCCATCTATGGATAATGCACGCAACCTGATCGAAAACCTCCTTTTCAATCACCGACGCTACAATCTGGGCAAGGTCGGTCGCTACAAGCTAAATAAAAGGCTCGGGCTTGACGTGCCCCTGCAGGAGCGGGTGCTTACCAGGGAGGACATGATAGAGATTGTACGTCGCATTATCAAGGTAAGCAATGGTATCGATAAACCCGACGACATTGACCATCTGGGAAATCGGCGGGTGAGGACCGTGGGGGAGTTAATCCGGAATCAGTTCCGACTGGGTCTGCTTCGTATGGAGCGGGTGATAAGGGAACGGATGAGCATTATCGATCCCGAAACGATTACCCCCAGCGCGCTGATCAATGTGCGACCTGTAGTTGCGGCTATACGGGAGTTCTTTGGGGCTTCCCAACTCTCCCAGTTTATGGATCAAACCAACCCACTGGCAGAGCTTACCCATAAGCGGCGAGTCTCCGCCCTGGGGCCCGGGGGGCTATCGCGGGAGCGCGCTGGCTTTGAAGTGAGGGATGTTCATCATTCCCACTATGGCAGAATATGCCCCATCGAGACCCCTGAGGGGCCGAATATCGGCCTAATTGGATCGCTGGCTACCTACAGTGTCGTCAATGAATACGGGCTCATCGAGACCCCCTACCGAAGGGTGATCAGTGACCTGGAGAGCAATTCTCCGGACATTGTGAGGCGGATAGTGGTAGAGGAGGTCCTCGATGATAAGGGGAATTCTCTGGTGAAGCCCGGTACTACGGTCACAGGGAAGATTGCAGCACAGCTGGCTCAGCTGCCGGTGCAGAAAATTAGGGTGATGCCCTTTGTCTCCAACGATGTTGTCTATTTCACTGCAGATGAGGAAGAGCAATACGCTATTGCCCAGGCAAATGAACCCCTGGATGAGCGGAATCAATTTACTAACGAGAGGCTAGAGGTTAGGTCGGGGAGCAGGTTCTATGAACAGGTACCGGAGAAAGTACAATTCATGGATGTCTCACCGAAGCAGATCGTGAGCATTTCCACAGGTCTGATACCCTTCCTGGAGCACAATGACGCGAACCGTGCTCTCATGGGTTCGAACATGCAACGGCAGGCCGTGCCGTTGATTCATGCCGAGTCTCCGATAATCGGCACGGGGTTGGAGGCGCAGGCAGCCTATGGCAGTGGACAGGTGACCATTGCCGAGCACGATGGTGAGGTGACCGCAGTCAATGCAAGGGAGATTGTAATTCGGGATGATAAGGGGGAGGAGCACACCTATCCCCTGACGAAATTCGCCCGCTCGAATCAGGGGACCTGTATAAATCAGCACCCCCTGGTGATAAAGGGGGAGAAGGTAAATAAAGGTGAGCTAGTGGCCGATAGCTCCTCTACAGATCACGGGGAGCTGGCCCTGGGACGGAATGTCATTTGTGCCTTCATGAGCTGGGAGGGTTACAATTTCGAGGATGCGATGGTAATCAGCGAGAACCTGGTTCGGGACGAAAGATACACTTCAATTCACATGGAGAAGCATGAGACCGAGGCTCGTGACACAAAATTGGGGCCGGAGGAAATTACCAGGGATATACCCAATGTTGGTGAGGAGAGCCTCAGGAACCTAGATGAGGAAGGTATTGTGCGGATCGGTGCCGAGGTAAAGCCCGGGGATATCTTGGTGGGGAAGATCACCCCTAAGGGGGAAACGGAGCTCAGTGCGGAGGAGAAGCTACTGCGCGCAATCTTTGGGGATAAAGCTAGGGATGTTAAAGACTCCTCGCTAAGGGTGCCTCATGGAGAATGGGGTAAGGTTATCGATGTCAAGGTATTCTCTCGTGCGTCTCTCAAGGAGCTTCCGCCTGGGGTTAATCAGCTAGTGCGGGTATGGGTGGCGCAATGGAGGAAGATTTCTGAGGGTGACAAGATGTCTGGGCGGCACGGCAATAAAGGGGTAATCGCTCGTATATTGCCCCCCGAGGACATGCCCTTCCTGCCGGATGGCCGACCGGTGGAGATGGTTCTTAATCCTATCGGTGTTCCGTCAAGGATGAACCTGGGACAGGTGCTGGAAGCCCATCTCGGATGGGCGGCACATATCCTGGGATTTAAGGTGCTCTCCCCGGTGTTCGATGGTGCTGATACCGAGAATATTGAGGATGCCCTCGCTCGGGCATGGATTGCCCAGCGATCTGGGGCCATTAACCCCAATCCCGGGGAGGAAAATCCTTTCGACCTGGAATGGGCTAAGGCATGGGTTAAGGAGCGAGGCTATGATAGCACGCGGGTCTTCAGCGATAAACATCGTGGGGAGGCGAAGCGGGTGTGCCTCCGGTTGTGGATGGAGGATAACGGGGTCAGTGGTGCCGGGCTAGGTGACAAAGAGGTGATAGCAGCGGCGGAGCAGGTTTCCCAGGAGAAAGGGATTCCCCTGCCTATGTGGGGAAAGACAACCCTTTACGATGGCCGCACTGGCGAGCCTTATGACCAGCCTGTGACCGTGGGCTGTGTTTACATGATGAAGCTGAGCCACCTGGTTGAGGATAAGGCCCATGCGCGCTCTACAGGCTCGTATTCTTTAATCACACAGCAGCCATTGGGAGGGAAGGCCCAGTTCGGCGGACAACGTTTCGGCGAGATGGAGGTTTGGGCTCTGGAGGCCTATGGTGCCGCTCATGTGCTTCAGGAACTATTGACCGTTAAGTCAGATGACGTTACTGGTCGGGCGAGGACCTATGAATCGATCATTAAGGGAGAGACTATTTGGGAGACGGGGGTGCCGGAGTCATTCAAGGTACTGGTTAAGGAACTACAGAGCTTAGGGCTTGCGGTGGAGGTTTTAAATGAAGAGGAGGAGGGTGTAGCCCTTGTTGAGCATTTAGAGGCAGAAATTCCCGAGTGGCAGGTGCCGAGATTTCAAGGAGATAGTAATGCTTGAGGTAAACGATTTTAGCGCAGTGCGCATCTCTCTGGCCTCGCCGGAGCAGGTCAGGAGCTGGTCATGGGGTGAGGTGACGAAGCCTGAGACCGTAAATTATCGCACACTAAAGCCAGAGCGGGATGGGCTTTTCTGTGAGCGAATCTTCGGGCCGACAAAGGATTTTGAGTGCTACTGTGGCAAGTATAAAAAGGTGCGCTATCGGGGCATTGTTTGTGATAAATGTGGCGTAGAGGTGGCCCGAGCAAAGGTGCGCCGGGAGCGGATGGGGCACATTGATCTGGCTGCTCCGGTAAGCCACATCTGGTTTGTGAAGGGGACACCGAGCAACATAGGACTCCTGTTGGACATTTCTCCGCGGAACCTGGAGCGAGTGCTCTACTTTGCCCAGTATATCGTTACCAGTGTGGATGAGCGGGCAAGACAGGAGGCGATTGAGCGAACGCGGGAGGAGATTGCCAACCTTGGATCTGTTGGTGTGGCCACGCAAGAGAAGCCAATAGAGGATGAGGGACGGAACCTTTGGGAAGAGCTTAATTCCAGGATCGATGAGCTGGAAGAGATTCAACCGGTGATGGTGCTTACGGAAAGCAGGCATCGCGAACTCAAAGATAGGTACCCCGATGTATTTCAGGCGGGCATGGGGGCAGAGGCGATCCTGGACATTCTTGCCAACCTCAAATTGGCGGAGCTTCGCGAAAATCTCTACAATGAGATCCGCTCCACTACCGGCCAGAGACGGAAGAAAGCGACCAAGAGGATCAAGGTAGTTGAGGCGCTGCGGAGGAGCGGGAATAAGCCGGAGTGGATGATCATAACCGTGCTCCCGGTACTCCCCCCGGACCTTCGTCCTATGGTTCAGCTGGATGGGGGAAGATTTGCTACCTCGGACCTCAACGACCTTTACAGGCGGGTGATCAATCGCAATAATAGGCTGCGGCGGCTCCTCGATCTGGGTGCCCCTCAGATTATCGTACGTAATGAGAAACGGATGCTCCAGGAGGCTGTTGACTCCCTCATCGACAATGGCCGACGTGGTCGGGCTATTACCAGCTCTGGCAATCATAAATTGAAGTCGCTATCGGATATGCTTCGGGGGAAGCAGGGGCGATTCCGCCAGAATCTGCTGGGCAAAAGGGTGGACTATAGTGGGCGCTCGGTGATTGTCGTTGGCCCGGAACTGAAACTCCATCAGTGTGGCTTGCCCAGGAGGATGGCTTTGGAGCTCTTCAAGCCCTTTGTGATGCATCACCTGATCCTCCAAGGACATGCTCATAATATAAAAAGCGCCAAACGGCTGGTGGAGCGGGAGGTGGTGGAGGTCTGGGACGTGTTAAATATAGTAATCAAGGAGAGGCCGGTACTATTGAATCGTGCTCCTACCCTGCATCGTCTAGGCATTCAGGCCTTTGAGCCAGTCTTGATCAATGGCAGTGCCATCCAGATTCATCCTTTAGTGTGTTCCGCCTTCAATGCCGATTTCGATGGTGATCAGATGGCGGTTCATGTACCTCTATCCAGGGCAGCGGTTCTGGAGGCCAGAGAGGTAATGCTGGCAAGCAAAAACATGCTCCTCCCGAGCTCCGGAGAGCCGGTGGTCGCTCCCACATTAGATATAGTTTTGGGATGCTACTATCTGACAATGTTCAATCCGGGGGCTAAAGGGGAGGGGATGTTCTTTAGTAGCTTTGAGGAGGCGAAGCTAGCCTATGAACTGGGGTTCACCTCTCTAAGTGCCGAGATAGAGGTCATGGATGATAACAGGGAGCGCCAAAAAACCAGTGTTGGCCGCGTCATCTTCAGTGAGATAGTCCCACAGGAAATGGGCTTCCCCAATAAGGTAATGGATAAACAGGCTCTCAAACAGCTTATTGCCGATTGCTATAAACGCATGGGGAATGAAGCGGCCGCTGAGTTGGCCGACAATATTAAAAATATGGGGCTTCGCTATGCAACCCAGTCGGGGAGCACTATCAGTATGAATGATATTCAAGCACCTGAGGGCAAGAAGGAACTCATGGAGGAGGTGGAGAGGAGGGTGACCGAGGTGGAGAAACAGTACCAGCGGGGGCTGATCACTGAGGATGAGCGTTACTACAACACCGTAGAGCTGTGGTCGGAGGCCACGGATAGGATGACCAGTGCCATCGCCGAGTCGCTGCACCGCTACGGGTCCATATTCCTCATGGCAAGTTCCGGTGCCAAGGGGAACATTGCACAGATCAGGCAGATGGCCGGCATGCGCGGTTTGATAAGCGACCCATCGGGGAGGATTATTGATTTCCCCATCCGTTCAAGCTTTCGTGAAGGCTTAACAGCGCTGGAGTACTTCATCTCCACCCATGGTGCCAGAAAGGGGTTGGCGGACACCGCGCTGCGGACAGCGGACAGTGGCTATCTCACCAGGCGGCTCGTCGATGTCGCTCAGGATGTAATCATCCTTGAGGAGAACTGTGGTACCACCGCCGGTCTGTGGCTTTATGAGGCAGCGGAAAATCGCATAATAGCACCCTTTGCCGAGCGTATTGTAGGGAGAGTTGTCGCCACCAAAATAATTCACCCCCAAACCGGGGAGACCATCGCGGAGCGAAACGAGGAGATCGATGAGGAGAAGGCCAAGGAGATCGCCCAGGCAGGAATCAACAAGGTCTATGTAAGATCAGTGCTGAGCTGTCAGTCGAGGCATGGCGTCTGCCAGTACTGCTATGGAAGGAGCCTGGCGCGCGGACATCTGGTGGAGATCGGAGAGGCGGTGGGCACTATAGCTGCCCAGAGTATCGGGGAGCCGGGAACCCAGCTAACCCTGCGCACCTTCCATACTGGAGGGGTTGCCGGACTTGACATCATCAGTGGTCTCCCGCGAGTGGAGGAGCTCTTCGAGGCTCGATCGCCTAAGATTCAGGCGATCATCTCCGAGATCGATGGTAGGGTGGAGATTGTGGAGGCCGACGGGGAACGTGGGATTAAGGTGCAAAGCTCCGAGGTTTACCGCGATGAGTACTCACTGCCTTCAGGATGGCAGGCCAAGGTCGTTAGTGACCAGTTGGTAGATGTGGGTGATGTGCTCGCGGAGCCGAAGGGTAAAAAGAAAACCCGAGCTGCGGATGCCACTCCTCCCATTGCCAGGGTGGCCGGCAGGGTGAGCGTTGAGCAAGATCAACTTGCTATCTCATATGAAGAGAAGGAGGAGCGGATATATCCTCTCCCATCTGCATCTCGCCTTATCATGGAGACAGGCAGCTTGGTCCAGGCGGGAGAAAAGCTTACCGCGGGGCTGGTTAACCCCCAGGACCTGCTGCGCATTATGGGTAAGGATGCGGTCCAGCAATACCTGGTGGATGAGGTTCAGCAGGTTTATCGTACCCAAGGCGTAAATATCAATGACAAGCATATTGAGACCATTATTCGCCAGATGCTACGCAAGGTTCGCATTGAGGATACGGGGGACACCGAGCTACTACCCGGGGAGCTGGTGGACCGATTTGTCTATGAGGACATCAATGCCAAGGTGCTGGCAGAGGGAGGAGAGCCAGCAACTGCCCAGCCTGCACTTCTGGGGATAACCAAGGCCTCGCTGAATACAGATAGCTTTCTCTCGGCCGCTTCCTTCCAGGAGACCACCAGGGTGCTTACCGAGGCTGCAGTTGCCGGGAAGACGGATAAACTTATGGGGTTGAAGGAAAATGTGATTATCGGAAAACTGATCCCGGCACGCTGTCAGCTCTCTGCAGAGGCCCAGGCCCTGCTGGAGCCTCCCAAACCTATGTTCTTGGGGGGTGGAATTCTAGAGGGGATTGCACTGGATGAGGATACCCTTGAAGAGGTATTTGCTGAGGAAGGAGCTCCAGGGGAGGAAATCCTTGTAGAAGAAGCCCTTGGAGAGGGAGCCCCAGGGGAAGAAGTCCTTGTAGAAGAAGCCCTTGGAGAGGGAATCCCGGAGGAAGGAGCCACAGGGAAGAAGTCCTTAGCGAAGAAGCCCTCGAAGAGGAAAACCCAAACCCCAAAGGAGGGCTAGCGGTTGATCAAGGCAGCCAGGTAACCCGCACCGAAGCCGTTATCGATATTGACCACAGATACTCCGGCAGAGCAGCTATTTAGCATCGTAAGCAGTGCGGTTAACCCGGAGAAGCTGGCCCCATAACCAACGCTGGTGGGAACTGCAATTACCGGCGTCGATACCAGTCCGCTGACCACGCTGGGAAGTGCCCCCTCCATGCCTGCCACTACCACCAATACCTTTGCCTGGCGCAGTCGGGGCAGATGGTCCAGCAGCCGGTGAACCCCGGCGATGCCAACGTCGTAGGAACGCTCCACCTCGTTACCCATCAGTTCTGCGGTAAGCGCTGCCTCTTCGGCGATGGGAATGTCCGCCGTACCACCGCTCAGAACCATGATTCCAGGGCGTAGAGCGGTGTCTTTCGCCG
The DNA here is from genome assembly GCA_048632005.1 of bacterium. GTDB lineage: Bacteria > Chloroflexota > Dehalococcoidia > E44-bin15 > E44-bin15 > JAAXQM01. The sequence goes on along the minus strand of JAIWEW010000011.1, from coordinate 5,788 downwards.
TATTTACCGTGATTGCCCGGGCAACAGGATGATACTCAGCATCGGGGGTGTGCTGGTACACCGCATTGAAGCACTCCTCAGCCACCTTGGTTACCAGCACCTTATCACTGCTTGAGGCGAGACGTTCCACTATTAACGCGATTTGCTCAGCAGTTTTCCCCGGCCCAAAAACCACCTCTGGGAAGCCACGCCGCAATGCCCGGTGATGGTCGAGCTTGGCGAAACCCAGTTCCTCGTAGGGAAGGTTGGCAAGCTGATCCATGGCATCATCGATGCTTACGTCCCCTGACTTGACCCCCGCGAGTAGTTCGTGCAGGCGCTCGGTATCTATTTTCGCCTCCCTGACGCGATAATGAACGAATTATAGCACTGTTAACTCTTTTCATAAAGTCGGGTATGAAAATTGACCTGGGTTAAAAAAACCTGCTATAATATTAATTGGTGAAATCTACCGCACAATTTAGGAAAGGAATGTAGATGACAGAAGAGAAGAAGGAAGTAAAAAAGAAGAGCATTGATCCGGCGACGATCGAGATGTTGTGTAAGATGGAGGCAGAGGGAATCTCGAATGCCTTCGAACGGGCGGAGAATACCAAGCCCTGTCCTATCGGGCATTCCGGGGTCTGCTGCAAGGTCTGCTTCATGGGGCCCTGCCGCCTCACCGGCAAGACTACGGTCGGTGTTTGCGGGGCGACCATAGAGACCGTAGCGGCGAGGAACTTCGTACGCATGATCGCTGCCGGAGCCGCTGCCCACTCCGACCACGGCCGTGGCATGGCGATGACCCTTGTCGCCGCTGCTGAAGGAGAGGCACCCGATTACAAGATCAAGGATGAGAAGAAGCTAAATGTGGTCGCGGGGCTTCTGGACGTGCCCACCGAGGGACGCTCCGTGGAGGAGATTGCGTTGGACGTGGGCCGTACGGCACTTGCCGAGTTCGGCCGCCAGGAGGGCGAGCTTCTGTATGTCAAGCGCGCTCCGCAGAAGCGCCAGGAAATCTGGAGGAAGCTGGGTATTACCCCCAGAGGAATCGACCGCGAGGTGGTGGAGACCCTCCACCGCACCCATATCGGGAACGACCAGGACGCTGAGCACATCCTCGATCACGGCCTGAGAAACGCCCTGGCCGACGGCTGGGGTGGCTCGATGCTCTCCACCGATATCAGCGATATCCTCTTCGGCACCCCTGGGCCGGTGGCTGCCAGGTGCAACTTCGGCGTACTGAGGGAGGATGAGGTGAATGTGGTTGTGCATGGTCACGAGCCCACACTCTCCGAACTCATCGTGATCGCCGTACAGGACCCGGAGATGATAGAGTATGCCAAATCCAAGGGGGCCAACGGGATAAACCTTTCTGGTATCTGCTGCACCGCCAACGAGGTATTGATGCGTCAAGGAGTCGATATAGTGGGCAACTTCCTCCAGCAGGAGCTGGCTGTGGCTACGGGTGTCGTCGACGCAATGGTCGTTGATATCCAGTGCATCATGCAAGGCATTGTGGAGGTCGCAAAGAACTACCACACCAAGATTATCACCACGTCGCCGAAGGCCCATATCACCGGGGCGGAGCGTATCGAGTTCCATGAAGATAAGGCGTTGGAGATCGCGAAGCAGATTATAAGGGCTGCCATCGATAACTTCCCCAACCGGGACAAATCCAAGGTGCAGATCCCCGATTACACGGACCGTATTGTTGCCGGCTTCTCCCACGAGTATATAGCCTATATGCAGGGGGGGATATATCGCGAGTCCTTCCGCCCGTTAAACGATGCCATTATGGCGGGCAGGATCCGCGGCGCCGCTGGCGTTGTTGGTTGCAACAATCCCAGGCAAACACATGACGATCCCCATGTTTATATCGTGAAGGAGTTAATCAAGAACGACGTGCTGGTGGTGACCACCGGCTGCAACGCGCAGGCCTGCGCCAAGCATGGCCTGCTTACCCCGGAGGTGATGAACTACGCCGGCCCGGGGCTGAGGGAGATCTGCGAGACGATCGGCATCCCGCCGGTGCTCCACATGGGCTCCTGCGTAGATAACACGCGTATCCTTACCGTGCTCACTCAATGTGTAACGGAAGGCGGGCTGGGCGATGATATCAGCGACCTGCCTGCAGCTGGATTCGCACCAGAGTGGATGAGCGAGAAGGCCGTCTCCATCGGAGCCTACTTCGTCGCCTCCGGCGTCACCACGTGGATGGGCGGGGGCCATCCAACAGAGGGCAGTGAAGAGGTCAAGAGGATACTCACCGAGGGTTGGAGGGAGAAGGTGGGCGCCGCCTATTACTTCGAGCCTGATCATGAAAAGGCGGTGCGGGACGCGCTGGCACATATCGATGCCAAGCGGGCAGCGCTTAAGCTTGAGGAGTACAACCCCACCCGTTATGCCAAGAGCGATACCTACCTGCCCGGCGACTATGCGTCCGATGAGGAGTTTGCCGCGGGCGCCTATAGCCGGTCCAAATAACCATTTACCGACATCGATAATTAGTCGCTTCTCCGTTCTCATAATGGGGAAGCGACTTTTTCGTGCTAAACGAAGCTGCCTATTATAGAGAGACCGCTGAAAAAGAGGTGCAGGATACCTCCTGCAGGGGGTCTGGGGGTATCCCCCAGCTTTAAAAGCCCCCCAAGATTGGGGGATTAGGGGGTTGACCAAGACTATTTCAGCGTTCTCATAGAATAAAGCGATTTTGTAGATGGTCGGCTGGGATGAAAACGCAATTGTTTTATAAGACAATAGCTTGGAAAACGGAGGTCCGGGTTTCCGCAACACAGCGCCCAGGGCGATAAAGTTATGAAAGCTGCAGGCTGGCCTTCTACAACTTAACGGTTAGGTCGAAAAAATGGTTTCAGAGGAGCGGCTGAGGGTAACCTTTACCGACATCGCGCCGCAGGGCGACGCCCTGGCTCGGCACGATGGTGATGTGGTATTCGCCGCTAACGGTATCCCCGGCGAGGAAGCCATCGTACTGGCAAGACGGAGTAAGCGCCATATGGTGGGAGAGGTGGTAGAGCTCCTCAGTGAATCGCCCCACCGCATAGCACCACGCTGCCCGCACTACGGTAAGTGCACCGGCTGCCAGTGGCAGCACATCGATTATCCCCTTCAACTGTTGCTTAAGAGGCAGATGGTGGCGCGGCAATTGACGAAGCGGGGCAGCTTCACCGACGTCCCGGTGCTAGCCACCCTGCCTTCACCGGAGCCGTGGCACTATCGAAATCATGCCCGCTTCTCCGTTGACCCCCAGGGGCAGCTCGGCTTCGTCCATAAGCAGACCCGTGATTTTGTGCCCATCGATTGTTGCTATTTGATGCATTCCGAGATCAACTCTGTGCTCACCTTGCTCCAGGGGACGTGTGCCGGTGCCCACCAGGTGGCGGTGCGCTACGGGGTTAACACAGGGGAGCGGCTCATCCAGCCAAAGCTGCCACAAATCGAATCAGGACAGCCCTGCTATGAGGAGGAAATATTGGGGCGGCGCTTTCGCATCGCTTCCCCCTCGTTCTTCCAGGTAAACACCCCACAGGCGGAGAGGCTTGTCGAGTTGCTGCGGGACAGCCTCCACCTCGATGGTACAGAGCTGGTGATCGATGTCTTTGCCGGGGTGGGCACATTCGCGGCATTGCTCGCGCCTGTGGTCGGTAGGGTGATTGCTATTGAGGAGTCAGCCTCCGCGGTAAAGGATGCTGCCGTAAATATAGCGGGTCTGGATAATATTGAATTCCTACAGGGGAAGGCGGAGAAGGTACTGCCCCAGCTTCAGGAAGTGCCCGATGCCGCCATTCTAGACCCGCCCCGCCTGGGCTGCCACCGCAGGGTACTCACTGCCCTGCTTAAGCTTTCGCCGCGAAGGATCGTCTATATCTCCTGTGAGCCGGCAACCCTGGCGCGTGACCTCATAGTATTGTGTGAGGGGGGATATCGCCTGGTGGCGGTGCAGCCGGTGGATATGTTCCCCCAGACCTACCATGTAGAATGCGTCGCTACCCTGGTGCGGGAAGATTTTTCACCCAGGCTGGTGCTGGCTTCCACCTCGCCCAGGCGACGCGAGCTTCTTTTCGCTCTGGGTCTGGATTTCGAATCGATTGCCCCATCTGAGGATGAGACTCTGCCAACTGATACGGAGAATGTGGAACAGGTGGCGGAGCATCTTGCGCTGCAAAAAGCAGAGGCGATTGTAAAGGGGAGTGGCGAAAGAACGGTGATTGCCGCCGACACAATCGTTGTACATGACGGCACTATAATGGGCAAGCCCAGGGATGCTGAGGAGGCTCAGCAGATGCTGCATCGGCTCAGGGGCAAAGATCATATAGTGGTCACCGGCGTCGCAATTCTAAGTGGAGGGCACTCGTATATAGGCCACGCTACCACTACAGTCACTATGCGCAACTACTCCGACGAGGAGATAGCTGCTTACATTGCTTCCGGGGAGGCGCTGGACAAGGCCGGGGCCTATGGCATCCAGGACCCGTATTTCAGACCGTCGGTGCGGGTGGATGGCTGCTACCTCAATGTTGTGGGGCTTCCGCTCTGTACCCTGGCAGGGATGCTACGCGAGGCCGGCGTTTCGCTGGGAGCGCGGCCACTGTGGATGCTGCCACCGCCGTGCCAGGAGTGCGAAGGGAGGAGCGTGTGGAGTGGGGAGATAGCCTGAAGTTTTACAAGCCGCCGCTTGGTCATCATCTTTTTTTCACTAGCATGAGAGCAAGAAGAATAACTACCTCACTCCTCTATCGAAAACTGCCAGCGGCAGCATATGCTGTCCCCGCTTGTATCGGGAGGCAGTTTAATTGGGATGACTTTACCCTTGGGGTTCAAGGACTGGATCATAATTTGAAAAAGATGCGGGTCCACTTTATGGCAAATGGTGTTCTCCCTTCCCGCCCCTTCCCGTATCAGGGCCCGCAGGGTGGGACATTCCAACACGGTAAAGTTCAGCCTGTTTTCCCCTTCGCGGGTAAGCCTATATTTCAGGTTGGTGAACCAGGGTGAGAAGCCCAGGACGGTTGCGAAGGCTTCCAGGTCGTTGCCCTTTATGTTCCTCAGTTGCAGCAGCCTTTTCAGCTCGTAGGGTGTATATTTCTCCCACACCCAGAAGTCACAGGCTGTAGCCGTATCCTCATCCACTATTGCATTGATAGCCAGGTACCAGAAACCGTCTACCGCCAGGAATAATTTGGAATACAATCGTACAAGTTCAATAAGCTCCGCTTTCGAGAGCTCCTCCAGTTGTGCCGTGAAATCTACTAACCGGCCGCCGTTTTCTTCGTTCACATTTCCCTCCGCTGTGAGTATGCAATCAAGTGTAGTATGCTAGCAGAGCACTGCCCGTCTATCAATGCTGTATCCAATAAGCGGTGTTCTTCCCAGGATTAGAAAGAGATTGCTGATAATGGTTGAAGCCTAAGCTCTCTTATGCGGATTGTCCCCTTTGGTTACAATATCCAGGAGCGCAAAGCCACTCTGCTCATCTTTGATACGTACTGCATTTGCACCTAGAATTTCATACAGTATTGCTTCAGCAACGAGCCAGGTGGTAACGCCGGGTCGTAAGCACCCGCTCATGGTTTTACCAGAACGTCCCAGCGCAGCATGTATGTGCAGTATTGGTTTCCCATCTTCCCCCGGGGCGAGCACCCCGACTCCAACTACTTCGTGCGCGCCATCGATTGGTAGTAGCATTGGCTGCGGTGGCCTTTCGTTTGAACGTCTGGGACCGACAACGACTTCACCATCCCCGATCCCGCCAACTAGAATAACCTGACCGACAGATACCCCGTTCCTC
>JAIWEW010000010.1:0-15596 GCA_048632005.1 bacterium | reverse complement strand
TATTCAGAATGATAATGGCAATCCTATCAATAATTAAAAGAGATACAAATATGCCTATACCAACCAAGACTGAACTGAAGCAGTACATTGCATGGCGTTGACAATTGCAGATGCGTAACTTATAATCCGTTTACCACTAAGCCATTAGCCATAGAACCATGTGAAAGAGGTGTACATCCACCATACCTAAATGGAAACGTACCCTATAAAGAACGGGAAAATGGCCGATGTCAAATTTCTATTAAAAGGAGGTATTGATGCCCGATGAAACGTTTGATGCGGTAATAGTTGGAGGGGGGACTACGGCTCTATACACTGCCATGTATCTGATGAAGTATGGCGGCATGAGTGTTGGTATATTTGAGAGGAGGCATGAGATCGGCGGCTGCCTTTCCACCGAGGAGGCCGCAGCCCCGGGCTTTCGCGGCAATCAACATGCTACCATGATGTTTGACTGGTACCATGCGCCATTCCATCGCGATTTCCCTGAATTCTGGGACTACGGGGCACAGCGTGACCAGTATCTCGTCGCCGACGGTGGCATCTTCAGAAAAGAGCAGACCTGCCTTGCCATCTACAGTGAGAAAGATGACCCTACCCAGGAGCGTACCGCGAAGGAGATCGCCCGCTTCTCAGAGAGGGATGCCGAGAAGTGGCTTAAATTCTGGAAGTTATGGATGGGTGATGAGTGCCAGAGAGTGCAGATCGATCGGATTTTCAACCCGGCGGAGTTTCGCACGGCGCCCGAGATATTTGAGAGGCAACTGGCTGTATATCCACTACTGGTGGAAGCTGGTTTTGAACCGGATGCGCTATTCCTTGCGTCCAGCCATCTGCGGGCGGTGAGGGAATACTGGGAAAGCAAGGAACTGCAGTACTGCATTGAGAGACTTGTTCTATCGGGGGCATTTGATATTACCCATCCGGGGGTTGGGCCCGAAATGCTAGGTGTGGCTTCGATGATGGCTGGGCTGGGTTACTGCAGAGGAGGAACTCACCAGATAGCTCATTCTGCTCACAAGATCCTGGTGAAAGGTGGGGCCAAGTTCTTCACCCACGCCGAGGTGGAGAAGGTCATCATAGAGAACGGAGCTGCCAAAGGCATCCGCCTCACCGATGGCACTGAAATCGGGGCAAGGAAGCTGGTGCTGAGCACCTTGAACCCGCACCAGCTTTGCTTCGACTTAATAGGCAGAGAGTATCTGGACGACCGGATGACGCGCCGTTTGGAGCTTATAGAAACCTCTCTCGGTTGCCTAATGTGGTACGCATTCGCCATTCACGAGGCGCCCAGATACGAGGCGGCGGCGTTTAATCCCGATATAAATGAGACCTTCTGGCTTGGGCTGGCAGAGGATGCCGACCCTGAACATATCGCCAGGGAGACCTACTACATGAAGCTGGGGATATGGCCTCCTCCGGAGGACTTCTGCCCCACCGTCTGGTGTCACAGCATGCGTGACCCCTCTTACGCACCCGCGGGGAAACACATTGCCAATAACGAGCAGGTGGGACCGCCTGCTACCGCCCTTACGGAGAGGGAGTGGCTGGATTTCAAGAAGCGGTATGCCGAGGAGCTGATCAGCCTCTGGTCGAAACATGCTCCCAACATGAACTGGGACAACATCATCGGCTATGATCCTAACACTCCTTACGATAACCTGCGGATGAAGAACCTGGGACCCGACGGGGCCATGGCAGGGTGTGACCGTCCATCGTACCAATCTTTCGATTGTAGGCCTACTCCCGAGCTGGCAAACCACAGGACTCCGATAAAGAACCTCTATTGCACAGGCGGATCCTGGTGGGTGGGGTCAAATGTGGGCGGAACTGAGTCCTACAACTGCTACAGGATTATCGCTACGGACCTGGGGCTGGGCAAGCCGTGGGAGGAGCAGGGGAAAGAGGAGCCGGATTCCCTGGTTGAGCAGATAAAAATTCAAAATAAAAAGACGCAGGAAGCGTTCCCGAGAACATAATAGAGAAGGTGCGCCTCCACCATACCTAAATACAAACGCAACCTATTAAGGAAGGGAAATGGCCGATATCAAGTTTCTTAAAAGGAGGTAGCGATGCCCGATGAAACATTTGATGCGGTAATAATTGGAGGGGGGAACCAGGCCCTTTACGTGGCAATGTACCTTGCCAAGTATGCCGGCATGAGTGTCGGTGTCTTTGAGCGGAGGCACGAACTGGGCGGTGGTTTGACCACCGAGGAAATCGCTGCGGGGGGTTTTCGCGGCAACACCCACGCTGTGATACAGTTGCCCTGGTATCACCTTCCGCTTTGGCGCGATTTTCCTGAGTACTGGGACTATGGAGCCCAGATAGATCAACACCTTTGCAGCGACGGCGCCGTCTTCAGAAATAATCAGACTTGCCTTGCCATCTACAGTGAGAAACATGACCCTACCCAGGAGCGCACAGCCAAGGAGATTGCCCGCTTCTCAGAAAGGGATGCCGAGAAGTGGCTTAAACTGCGGAAAAATTGGGGTGAGGAATCAGTGCAAAGGGTGGAGATGGATATGCTATTCAATCCCGCTGAGCTTCGCGGGACACCCGAGATGTTTGAGAGACAACTGGCTATGTATCCACTACTGGTGGAAGCCGGGGTTGAACCGGATTCGCTAGTCCTGTCATCCAGCTTTATGCGCGTAGCACGCGAATTCTGGGAAAGCCCGGAGTTGCAGTACTGTGCTGTCAGATTCGCCCTCTCCTCGGCATTCGATGTTAATCAACCTGGATTGGGAACGGTAGCACTGGGCGAGGCTTCAACATTGCCTACTATAAGCTTCGTCAGAGGGGGAACCCACCAGATAGCTCACGCTGCGCATAAGATACTGGTCCGCGACGGGTGCAAGTTCTTCACCCATTGCCATGTGGACAAGGTCATCATCGAGAATGGCGAAGCCAAGGGCATCCGCCTCGCCGATGGCTCTGAGATCAAGGCGAGAAAGCTGGTGGTGAGCACCTTAAGCCCGCAGCAACTCACCTTCGAATTGATCGGTAAAGAGCATTTTGACTATAAATCCCTGCGCCGCGTGGAGCTTCTTGAGTCCAAGTTCGCCTGCCTAATGTGGTACAGCTTCGCTATCCATGAGGCGCCGAAGTATGAAGCGGCAGCGTTCAACCCAGATATAAATGAGTGCATGTGGCTAGGGCTGGCAGAGGATGCCGATCCCGAGCATGTCGCCCGGGAGTGCTACTATACCAGGCTGGGCAAGTGGCCTCCTATTGAGGACTATTGTCCCGTAGTCTGGTGCCATAGCCAGGTTGACCCCTCTTATGCGCCTACAGGGTATCATATCGCCGGTCACGAGCAAATTGCACCTCCTGCTACTGCCCATACCGAGAGGGAATGGCTGGAAATAAAAAAGCGTTACGCTGAAGAACTGATTAGCATCTGGAAGGGACATGCTCCCAACATGAACTGGGACAACATCATCGGCTGCGACTATAACAGCCCCTATGACGCCTGCCTTTTGCTGAACATGGCTCCCAACGGCAACATGATCGTTATCGATCATGTTGCATATCAGTTTTACGAGAACAGGCCTACCCCAGAGCTGGCAAACCACAGAACTCCCATAAAGAATCTTTATGCCACCGGCGTCGCCTGGCACCTGGCCGCTTCGGGGGCAAGCCCCGCTTACAACTGCTACAAAATTATTGCCAACGATATGGGGCTGGGTAAGCCGTGGGAGGAGCCGGGGAAAGAGGAGCCGGATTCACTGGTTGAGCAAATGAGAATCACCAAAAAAAAGATGCGGGAAGCGTTCCCGATTACATAAACGTAACCTATAAAGGAGGAGAAAATGAAGGAAAATTACGATGTAATAATTATCGGCGGTGGCCCCAACGGCCTAACAGCTGCCTGCTATCTGAGCAAGGCGGGACAAAAGGTATTGCTGCTGGAGAAGAGGTATGAGCTGGGTGGCGGGCTGGCAACGGAGGAGATCACTCTGCCGGATTTCTTCCATAACACCCACGCCGTATATCACCTGATGGCTGACTTTGCCCCACCTCTTAAGGACTTCGAGGTAGAGTCAAGATACGACCTCCAGTTCATACGCCCCGAGCTCCAGTTCGCCCTTCCGCTATCGGACGGCAACAGCCTGTGCATTTACACGGACTTAGAGAAGACCTGCCAGTCGATAGCCAAGTTCTCTCAAAGGGACGCTGACAGCTACCGTGAGGCCCATCAAAGGTTCAAAACGATCACCGATGACTTTATGGGCCCCGCCACCTACTGCGCCCCACTGCCCCTTCTGGAGCAGGTGATACAGCTGGAAGAGAGTGGTGATGTGGGGAAAGACATCAATTATTTAACCGAAGAGACCCCCGAGGCAATCGTGAATGATCTCTTTGAGAACGATGTCGTCAGGACCCTGATGCTATACATTGCCTGCCACTGGGGGCTGCAGTATGATGCCGGTGGAGTAGGCTACATGGTGCCCCTGCTCATCAACCGCGCTACCAATTACAGGCTGTGCAAGGGAGGCTCCCACCGCCTGTCCAACGCCCTTACCAAGTTCATGCTGGAGTACGGTGGTGAGATTATCACCAATGCCCAGATAAAGCGGATTATCATGGAGGGCGATACGGCCAAGGGTGTAGAGATGGAGAATGGCACAAAGTACATGGCAAATAAGGCCATAATCAGCACCATCGATCCGCACCAGACCTTCCTTAAGCTTGTCGGTGAGGACAACCTCGAAGAGGATTTTACGGAGAAGGTCAAGGCATGGGAGTGGGAGCACTGGAGCCTGTGCCACCTGCACCTGGCACTGGAGGAGCCCCCGCAATTCGCCGCGGCGGCCAAAAACCCGGATATCAACAATGCCTTAGTCTATGTGCTTGGCTACGAAAGCACTGAGCAGCTGAAAAAGCACTGGGACGAGATGGGTGAGGGGAAACTGTCAGACACCCCTGCCTTTAACTGCTGCTTCCCCAGCGTCCACGATCCCTATCAGGCACCACCAAACCGCTGCTCGGGTCTCATCTCGCAGATGGCCCCGTACAATCTCAACGGGGACAAGGAGAAGTGGCTGCGCATGAAGTTCAAGGAGGAGTGCGCCGAGAAACAGCTAGCGGTCCTTCAGAAATATGCCCCCAATATGACCAGCGACAAGGTGCTGTGGTGGAACATGACCACGCCTGCTGACATCGAGAACAAATTCGTCAATATGGTCCAGGGGTCCATTAAGCAGGGAGCCTACGACTCTTTGCAGATGGGCTACAACAGGCCTAATGAGGAATGTCCTAACCATAGAACACCGATAAAGAACCTCTATCTAGGAGGAGCGTCCAGCTACCCTGGCGGCCTGGTCACATTCGGTGCGGGGTACGGCACAGCCAACGTGGTGGCCGAGGACATCGGTGCGGAGAAATGGTGGCCAGTGCCTGAGAGCGTGATCGCCGCTCGCGCCAAAGGTATGCCCCTATAATATAAAAAGGCAAGGAGCGCTTAATATGGGTGTAGAGTTTTATGAAGAGCTGAAGGCATTGGTCGGACAGGAGGGGTCGCAGCTAGTGGCTGTTGATGAGGTGTGCAAGCCGATGATCAGGCACTGGTGCGAAGCGATGCAGGATGGCAATCCCCTGTATACCGACGAAGAGTATGCCAGGGAAAGCAAGTATGGCAGTATTATCGCCCCACCCACGATGCTGCTGACATGGACTATGCCCCCACTATGGCCTCCGGGGGAGAAGCCACCGCATCCCTTTGAGCTGTTTTTAGCGAAGCTCGATGAAGCTGGTTACTACGGGATACTTATCACCAATGTGGCCCAGAAATATCATCGGCCGCTGTTTCCCGGGGACCATTTGACCTTCACGTATAAGGTTACTGATGTGTCACCAGAGAAAAAGACGAGCTTGGGAAATGGTCACTTCGTGACCACGACTTTCATCTTCACTAATCAAAAAGGGGAGACGGTTGGGACCCAAAGTCTTACCGTCTTGAAGTATCGCATCGGATCCTAATGCGTTAGAAGTAATAGAGAGGTAGAGATGGCTTGGAAATCCGTTTACTGGGAGGATGTTGAGGAAGGACAAGAGCTTCCCACGGTAACTATGGATATTACCTGTACCACGGTAATATCCGGCGCTATAGCCAGCAGGGACTTTACCCCCGTGCATCACGACCGTGACTTTGTCCAAAATATCGGCCTGAAGGACATCTTTCTGAACAATGCGACCATTTGTGGATACGTAGGTAAGTACATAACCGATTGGACGGGTCCCGAGGGAGAGCTAAAAGAGATATCATTTCGCATTGCGACACCCTGTTTTCCCGGTGATACCATGACAAAGACCGGTAAGGTGATAAAAAAATACACCGAGGGAGATCAGCACCTAGTTGATGTAGAATATGACTTCGCTGTTCCACAGGGGCGTAACTGCGGTGGAACGGGAACCGTTGCTCTGCCTACCCGAGGACACTAACTGGCCTAACTACCTGATGATCAGGGAAGATAGGCTGGATTGAGACTCAACTTATTACAGCGACAAGGAGATGCATATGGCTGAAAGAGTGGCGATCGTGGCAGTAGCCCAGACCAAATACCACCCCAACAGGGCTGATGTAAGTGAGGAGGAACTGGCATATGAGGCAATAAAGCAAGTGCTGGAGGAGTCGGGACTCACCCTGTCCGACACGGACTCAGCCATAACCTGCTGCCAGGATGCCTACGATGGCAGGACGATAGCGAGCTTGAGTCTCCAGCGCGTTGTGGGAGCGCATTTCAGCCATGAATTGACCGTAGCTGAAGATGGAATCAATGCTGCTTATGTTGCCATGGCAGAGATCCTCTCCGGCCATTTTGAGACCGTCCTGCTTGTGTCTCATATGAAGGAATCGCAGGTTGAAAAGAGCGTTATCGAAAATTGTGCCTTCGATGCCATTCTCATGAGGCAGCTGGGTTTGGACTATACCTCAGCCGCTGGCCTGCAGGCCAAGCGCTATATGGACAAGTACGGTATTACACCTGAGCAGTGTGCTAAAGCGGTGGTCAGGAACCGCCGCAATGCCAGGAATAATCCCTTTGCCCAGGAGCCCATGGATGTTACGGTGGACGATGTCATCGGATCGATGATGCTGGCATCCCCCATCAGGCTCCTCGATACCAAACCGATATCGGATGGCGCCTGCGCTATGATTATGACTACAGAGGAAAAGGCTAAAAAGCTTGCCAAGAAGCTGGTATGGATAGCGGGGGTGTCGAACTGCTATGAGACACACTACCTGGGAGACCGGGAACTGGCCGATTGTGATGCTCTGGTGAAGGCTGCCAAGAAGGCCTACAGCATGGCGGGCATCAATGATCCTTTGAGCCAGATAGATGTGGCTGAGATATCCACGGAGTATTCCTACCAGGAACCTCTATGGCTTGAGGGGCTTGGTTTCTGCAGCCGCGGCGAGGGAGGCAAGCTGGTTGATTCCAGAACGCTTGAGATGGGCGGTCAGCTTCCAGTGAACCCCTCGGGAGGGGTGCTTCCCGGCAACCCGAATGGTGTAGCGGGTATGGCACGCATCGCTGAGGCAGTATTGCAGCTCCGCGGCGAAGCGGGCGCTCGGCAGGTGGATGGAGCCAAGGTAGCCCTTGCACATGGCTATACCGGGATCTGCGGGCAGCATCAAGCGGTGATGATTCTAGCTAACATGTAGGGGAGGTAGATATGGCTGGTAGAGTAGCAATAGTAGGAGTCGGACAGACCCGCCACACTAGTAGACGGGACGATGTTAATCTGCCGGAGATGGTCGGTGAAGCAGTGAGGGCAGCCCTGGCCGATGCCCAGTTGAGCAAAAAGGATATTGAGGCTTTCATCTTCAGTAATATGGAGTCCTTTGAGGGACTCCTTCTGCCCGATCATGGGATGATTACTGAAGTCGGTGCAGCAGGAAAGCCCGGTCTGAAAGTCACTGGTGGCGGCACGACCGGATCCGAGGCCGTTGCTGAGGCCTGCAACCTGGTCTCCGCGGGCCTATATGATATAACCATGGTAGTAAGCTGGCAAAAGCACGATTGCGGTGATGCTACTGCTGGCATTTCGGCCGCCGCCGTCCCAATATCTGCTAAAGGGTTGGTAGTAGGCGCCGTCAGTGAGTTCGCCAAGCAGGCATTGAGCTACATAAATCAGTCCGGTGCCACGGAGGAGCACGCTGCTATGGTCCGGCTTAAAGCAGACCGGTGCGCCTGCAGGAATCCCTATGCCCATCTGAGGCTTGGCCTGAAGGGCTTGGAAGACTATCTCCAGTCTGGATACCTGGTGTGGCCTATCAGGATGCTGGATTTTTGTCCTCAATCCTGCGGTGCATGTGTCGTTATACTGGCCTCGGAAGAGAGAGCGAAGAAGATCCATAAGAAGCCGGTGTGGGTAGTCGATTTCGAGGTAGCACACCAGGAACCGTTCAGCGCCGGCAGCTTTGGCGACCCCACCGGCACAGAAACGTATTCTCAGGACGTGGCTGCCGAAAGGCTTTATAAGAGGAATGGCATAACTGACGTTAGAAAGCAGGTCGATGTGGCAGAGATCTACGAGCCATCCACCTGGGAAGAAATGAGCCTCTACGAGCATTTCCACTTCTGTGGAAAGAACGAGGGCTGGAAGCTGATAGAGAAGGGAGTAACCGAGATAGAAGGGGAGTTCCCGGTAAATCCATCAGGAGGCGTGATAGCTAGCAATCCCATCGGTGCTACGCCTGTCATTCGCATTGCCGAAGCTGCTCTCCAGATCCGTGGGGACGCCGGTGAGCACCAGGTTACCAGGGATGTTAAGACAGCTATTGCCACCTCTCTGGGTGGCCCCAACTGGACGGCGATGTTCTTGCTCAAGAGGTCCTTATAGGAGGCGATGAAATGTCAAAAGGATCCCCGACTAAAAAGGCGGAAGGGCCGGAGTATATCCGTATAGAGTTCGATTTGCCCCGGCATTACGACTGGTCTACGGGCAGGTACCTGGGTAAGGTTTACGCCGAGGCGAAGGAGAACAAGAAGATGGTGGCACCCCGCTGCCCCAATTGCAAGAAGCTCTGGGCGCGCCCACCGGCGCCGGTCTGCCCCAAGTGCAAGGTGGATATGGGCTGGGACTGGGTGGAAATGCCCCTGACGGGCACGATATTCCAGTATACCTATCAGGTCTACCCCCTGTGGGACCCGCACGAGGGGGAGAGGTGGTCTAATCCCCACCCTCCTGCCATCATCCTTCTGGATAATGGCATTTACTTCAGACACCTCCTCGAGGAGACAGACACGAAGAAGCTGAAAGAGGGGATGCGGGTGCAGGCTGTGTGGGAAGAGGATTACGAGAAGCGCGGCAAAGGCTTCCAGGACATCCTGTACTTCAGGACGATCGAGGAGTAGGAGGTTAACACATGGCAACAGTAACCGAGAAGCTGGAGGGGATGGATGTCTGGGTTTACCATGGGCAGATATATATCCCGAATACGTATTCCGCCGGAGCTGTGGGGAGCCGGTTCCTCATTGAACTGAGAGACAATAAGAAAATCATGGGTACAAGATGCCCTACCTGTAACCTAGTTTATGTCCCTGCCAGGTCTGTATGTAGGGATTGCTTTGGCGAGCTCAGTGAGTGGGTTGAGGTGAGCCACAAGGGAACCCTGCTCACCTATACCGTTGCCTACCAGTCGAATCCTATCCAGCCAGTGTCCACCCCCATCGTATACGGGATAGTTCAACTGGACGGGGCTGACACCGGCTTTGTCCATATGCTGGGGGAGGTCGATCCCGAGAAACTTAAGGTCGGGACGAAGGTTAAGGCAGTATTTAAATCCAAGAAAGAACGCCAAGGTAGTATTCTCGATATTAAATACTTCAAACCGCTAGGGTGAAGTGAACAAGAAATGGTGGTTAGAGACCATCATTGAGCGCGAGGGAGATTTTATAGCGTAAAAACCCTTTAAGAATGAACTGTCGCTACATCAACTCGATATCGTGGCAGTCTGGGTCGATGATGAGCGTTGGTTCCGTTAGACTCTGCACCTCCTCAGGGGTCCAACCCGGAGCCACTTCTTTAAGAACAAGCCCACGATCTGTGACCTCTATAACGGCTACGTCGGTTACAATGAGGTTAACGCAGTTGAGCGCGGTTACGGGATAGGCCAATTGTTTCAAGATCCTGGGCTGACCATCTTTGGTGGTATGGTTCATAGATATGATAAGCTTCTTCGCTCCTGAGGCCAGGTCCATAGCGCCGCCAATGACACCTATCTCCCTTGCGGGCACCATATAGTTGGCCAGGTCTCCCTTTTCGGAGACCTGAAAGGCGCCCATGACGCTTATGTCAACATGCCCTCCCCTTATCATGACGAAGGCCTCGGCGTGATCGAAGCAGCTCATACCCGGTTGCTCATGCACCGTCTGACCGCCAGCATTGACCAATTCGAAGTCCCCCTCCCCAGGGGCAGTCATTTCCCCGAAACCGAGAACACCGATCTCGGCATGAAACAGCACCTCTTTGCCTGCGGGGACGAAGTTACACGCCAGGCCAGGTAGACCGATCCCCAAATTGACTATATCGCCATCTTGAAACTCTTTAGCCACCCGAAGAGCTATTGTCTGCCTGTCCAGTCTTGCCTTTTCCTGCATGCTATTCTTCCCCCTTCACACTAATTGCCCTTCCTATCCAAATACTTCTGGTAAGATTCCTTGACCTCGTCGTTGATCTCCACCTCCTCCTCCTCGATCACCTGGGGGCGCACCACCACCCTATCCACATAAATACCCGGTGTGTGGATTGCATCGGCATCTAGCTGGCCCAGCTCCACGATCTCCTCTACCTCTGCTATAGTAACTGTGGCCGCCCCGGCCATGACGGCATTGAAGGTCCTTGATGTTCTCCTATAGACCAGGTTGCCCCAGCGGTCTGCTTTGTAGGCCTTTATCAGAGCGAAATCGGCTTTGAGCGGGAGCTCCAAAATATACTTCTTGCCATCAATTATCTTTGTCTCTTTCCCCTCCTCCACCACCGTTCCTACTCCCACTGATACGTACATGCCACCGATCCCGGCCTTGGCCATCCTGATCCGTTCCGCCAGTGTCCCCTGAGATACCGTCTCCAACTCTACCTCTCCCGCCCTTAGCAGCCTCTCGAAGTTGTTTTGGTAAATGGTGCTCACTGGGGCGGTAGCGATGGCCTTCTTTATCTGACCGTTCCTCACCAGGATATCCGGATCTTCAGCGAACTTGAAGCCTAATTGCGACCAAACAGCCTTGCCGAAACCGGTGACATTGGATATCATCGTCAGATCTTTCGAACCTTTTCGGCCCAATGCTTCCAGAAGCAAAGACGGAGCGCCAGCTACTATGCCAAAACCGCCTATCATGATAGTGGCGCCATCCTCTATATCGGCAACCGCTTTGTCGAAGCTGTCTAGTATTTTGTTTATTGGCATGGGGTCCTCCTAACTTTCACAGCCTTTCTATCCCCCCCTCAGTCTACTGGTATTTGTTCTGGTTAAGTCTCCGTAGCTCCTTCCGCAACACTCAACCATTCTAATAGCGAATGCTGAAATAGTCTGAATCAATCGCCTAGTCCCCCAATCTTGGGGGACTTTTTTAAATCTGAGGGACATCCCCAGACCCCCGGCAGGAAGTATCCTGCACCTCTTTTTCATTCGCAGCTATTTCCCAACCTTTACTTCCAGCCCATGAGATTCCAGAACCACCCTGCACTTTTTCACCACATCACTATCCGGCTCAAGCATGCCGTCCGCACCATCATGACCATATTGCTTTCCCAAACTGGGATATTTGTGTTTTCCCCACTCATGATATGGCAATAGAGATATCTTTTCCGCTTTAGTCCTGGAAGCAAGCCCGGCTGTCTTTTGCATATTCGATTCAGAATCATTGAAACCTGGTATTAGTGGAATTCTCAGCCAGATTTTCGTCATGCTTGAAGCTTTATCAAGATTCTCCAGAATCAGTTCATTGGATACCCCGGTTTTTTCCTCGTGCTTGACAGGATCCATATGCTTGATATCAAAGAGGATCAGGTCTGTGTACTTGAGAACCTGTTCCATGTTTTCCCACGGGCAATAGGCTGTCGTATCAAGCGCAGTATGAAAACCAGCATCTTTGCATTTCTTGAAGAAGTCCCGAACGAATTCCCATTGAAGTAGCGGCTCACCTCCGGAAATTGTTACTCCACCGCCAGAAGTGTCGTAGAAATCTCTGTCCTGCGCAGCAATCTTGAATGCTTCATCGACTGTCTTATACTCCCCCATCACCTGGATGGCATGGGAAGGGCATACCTTGCCACACTCCAGACAATTGGTACACAGGTTCCAGTCAATGGTGCGGATATCGTTATCGAAAGAAATAGCACCCGCACCGCAGGCTTCGGCACATCTTTTGCAGCCGATGCATTTGCGCTCGCCCACCATAATCTGAGGTTCGCTGCTCATTCCCTCAGGATTACTGCACCACGAGCAATTTAATAGGCAGCCTTTCATGAATATGGTAGTCCTGATACCAGGACCATCTTGAATCGAGAACTTCTGGATATTGAATAGCAATCCCCTTTGTTCATCTGCACTGTCTGATATCATTTGCACCTCTGATGGTCCTGCGTTTTTACGCAGATGGATAGAACAGGCGCCTCCACCCGGGGATTCATCAGGAGACCCTATCAAGATTGCATGGGGCGGATACCCCACGCTATCTTGTGCGCAAACGTGCTCTTAGGCGCGCGAACTATGAGAGGGTCTGTTCTGTTCTTTCAATGATGCTGTCCTGGCTATAATCGGGCAGGTCGACGAAGTGGGCGCTGTAGCCCGCGACCCTCACGATAAGCTCGGAATATTCTTCTGGCTTGACTTTCGCCTCACGAAGTTGTTTGCTGTTGACCACATTGAACTGGATGTGAGGAATATCCTTTTTGTGCCAAACCCTAAGATAGTCGGCAAAAAGCTCCTTATTCTCTCCTTCCAGGAAGGTGGGCATGAAGCGCTGGTTAAATAACTCGGTATGCATGTAAGGGATCTTACCTACTGAGTTCAGCACGGCGGTCGGACCCTCGTTGTCGGTTCCCGACATCGGCGACAGGGAGCCGTCGGCCAGCGAGGTGCACGCCAGCCTTCCATCCGGGCTGGCACCAGCCGCCAGACCCATCATGGTGTACCCGCTGGCAGTGCTGCCATCCATGGTGAACGAATAGCCCCAGGCATCCTTGAACTTGCTAACAGTGTCGTTCATCCCGACCAGGAACCGCACCGCCCAGTCATCGGCGAAGTCGTCGTCGTTACCGTACTTCGGTGCATTGAGGAAGTCCTGTCGCATCACCTCGTACCCCTCCCAGTTGGCGTCAAGCGCCTGTATCAGCTCCTCCATGGTGTATCTCTTCTGCTCGAATACGAGGCGCTGAATCGCGGCGAGCGAGTTCGCCGCGTTGATCCCACCAAAAGGAGTGACCTCCGGCCAGGTGTCGTCCTCCTTGTGAAAGCGCATCAGGTCGATTCCTCGCTCGAGTGTCTCATCCATGAGCAAGGAGTTGCACGGATCGGCCCTGTGCTCCATCAACACCTGCTGCGCGATGTTCCACGAAACCGCGCCGGTCCTCACGTAGTACTTCAAACGCTCGAAGTAGGCCTCCATAAGCTCGTCCGCCGACTGCATCTCCGTCGCTTTCTTGCCGGCGGCGAGGACCACACTGCCGCACCGGGCCTCCTGATCGTTGAGGCGCAGGACCTGGTTGAGGACCTCGGGGCAGTTCATCACGGAGCCGGGCGCCAGGCCGGAGCTCTGCATGCCCTTGCCCATAACGTGGTTGGCAGCGCATGCGCACACCTGGACCTTCTTAGCGTCCTCGGCGTTAAATCCTCTCTGTATTGCCCACTTCTCCAGCAGCTCCCTGTTGAAGTAGGAGGGGTGTCCGAGTCCTGTTCGACCGAGATCAATCGCCGCCGAGATAACCTCCGGCGAAATCCCGGCGTGATATTGAATCGCCACCGGCGGCTGGGACAGGTGCAGGTTGCCGAGCGTCTCCATGATGATGAAGCTGAGCTCGTTGGTGGCGTCTTGTCCATCGGTTGTCGTGCCGCAGATATTGGCAGTGTACAAGGTGTTGGCACCGGATACGCCGGCGAACTTCGGCGGCCACTCAAGCGGCGCGCCGATCTCCTGGATCTTCAGGAAGAGGCACTCGACAAGCTCGACCGCGTCATCCCGCGTGATCCGCCCGGATTCGATGTCCGCCTGGTAGTACGGCCACCAGACCTGATCAAACCTCGTGCCGCAGCCGTTGCCCCAATGAGCGAAATAGTTGGCGACGACCTCGACGGTCCAGTAGAACTGCAGGCACTCATGGAACGTTCGGGGTGGACGAGCGGGGACATGCTCAAGGATGTCCGCCATCGCCTCGAGTTCCCTTCTCCGCTTCTCGTCGCGCTCTTGCGCTGCCTGCTGCCGGGCCGTCTCTGACAGCCTCTGGCCGTAGCGAATGATGGCCTTGCCGCAGCGCACCATCGCCTGCCACTCGTAGCGCTTCGCCAGGTATTCGGCCGGGTCCAGCTCCTCGACCCTGGCATCCAGCTCTGCGAGCTTGGCCTCGGCCTTCGCTATCCTCGCATCCAGTCCCTCGCGGAAGAGAACCTCCCAGTCGTAGGACGGGATTACGAGCCCCTGCTCCCATATATTTGACATAAAGGCTCCGTAAGTGTTGATAACGGGCGCCATCTCCTCCGGCAGTGAGGACTTAACCAGTGCCTGCGTGCTCCTCTTCTCCCAGAAGGGACAGATCTCGTCGACGATCTCCCGTCTCTCCTCATCCGTGACGATCCCGGAAAAGCCTCCTGTGGTCACCGCCTCGGGCATCCAGTCGACGTTCACCTCCGGGTACCATCTCACCTTGTCGGCTCCACCGTTGGCGTCGCCAACGATCAGCTCCCCGTCCTTGATGAAGACGGGCATCTCCTCGCACAGCTTCTCCACCATGCGGGCATACTGCAGTGGTACCGGCTGCCCATCGGTTTCCCGAAAGGCCGCGGTGACGATCCGCGCTCTGTCCATATCGATCTTGACACCCTCGCGGAACCGGACCCTCCCCAGTCCCTCCTCCGCTTTATCCATTGTGCTCTCGGTAACCGCCCCCTTCCAGTACAGCGCGCTCCTCAACATGCTGGTGCGGAGTGTGGAGCCATAACCCCACTCGAAAGGTACGGCCTTCTTGAATCTCTCCTCCGTGGAGACCCTTGTTTTTTTCGATGTTGTGGTCATTGACTTCTACCTCCTTGGGTGATTGAAAGGATATCGATTATTTATATCATCTGTTATTGCCATCACACCTCCCTCTCAACCCGCCCTAGGCCAATCCCATGGAATCGAAGAACCTGGAGAACATCTCCTTTATCTCGGCTGTCGTTGTGTACCTCTCGTCAAAGTTGTCCATCCCGATGTGCATAAACGGGACCCCGAGCTCGCGGCACGTCTCCCTCATCATGCCAATGTTTGCAGAACCATCCTTGTGGCCCATGTGGCCAGGCCAGACGACACAATCTATTTTGTAGTCTTTGACCACATGCATGATGTCACCGATCCAGTTATCTGCCACACCCCGTGCCTGTCTCATCATCG
>JAIWEW010000009.1:0-16121 GCA_048632005.1 bacterium | reverse complement strand
GGTCCGCCTCTCAGGCCGGCGCCCGGATCGAACTCTGTGCCCTGGTATTTGTCCCGGGTCAGGTTCATAACATCCTGCACTGAAATCTTCTTATCCGGCTTGACGGAAAAAGGAAAGTCCATATTGAGAGTGTCCGGGCTGAAATTCTGGGATGGGGCAACCAGATCAAAAAAGCGCCACATGCGGGCTCTGGTTCCGCGGCTGGAACTAGCGCTGAATTTAGAAGGGGAATAGGCTTTTTTCCAATTGAAAGGCAAGCCGCTTTTTGGGTCATAATAACCTTTTTTTTCTGCAAATGAAATGACATTGGATGAGGCCATAAAATATTCTGGATTATCTAACTTTCCTATATCATGATAATAGGCGGCCACTTTTGCAAGAAGCGGATTGGCATTGACCGCCCTGGCCGACGCCTCTACCATGTTGCTCACAATAACGCTGTGATGATAGGAGCCCGGGGCCTGGACCATGAGTTCCCTCAAGAGAGGCTTATCCAGATTAGCCAATTCAAGGAGTTTAATATCCGTGGTGTAGCTAAAAGACATTTCGATCAGGGGCAGGATTCCCGTGGCCACAACTCCAACGAGAACTCCGCCGATTAGGGCTGAACAAAATGCTATCAAGGCCTCCAAGGTAAAAAATGAACCGTATAAGGCTTCTATGGAAAGGGCCAGGATCATGTTACATACACTTACTTTTAGTCCGGCCTTTATAAGAGCGCCCCCTTCTCTATATCGTCTGACACCGTATGCCGCCACGAGAGAGCTGATAAAGAAATAGACAAAGAACTCCACCCCACCGTCTACAACAATGCAGGCCAAAACCGAAATGATGAGAGAAAAACTTGCTGCCACGCCTATTCCATGGAAGATGGCTATAAGCATGGCGCCGCTCGCAACCGGTACGGCAAATAGCAAGGCCTTAGGGGAAAAAAAGTGAAAGCCTCGCGCAATTTCGAAGGCTACGAAATTAAAGGCGATTACTACAAAAAAAATAAGCAACAGGGTGACTGCATTAAAAAGGAGGTCTTTTACCTCCTCATCCGTTGGCTCGCGCTTGCTCACGGTGCGCATAGGTACTTCATCCGGGGTGAAGTCTGCTGTCTGAGCAACCAATCCCCCGCCACTCACTCGGCGTAGCTCCAGTGCGTTCATCCTAACGCTTACCCCCGCCAACTTGAGTATGCGCATATCCTTTTTACGTTTCAGCAGGTCAAGGGCTGCATCCTCGAAGTCGGGCGCGATTATGCCATCGAAATGGGTCTTATAAATCTCCTCAGCGGTTTTCATGTCTATCTTAGTGTTGGAAGCCATAATGCCGCCGAATGCGGAGACGGGGTCACCGGCAAGGGCTCTGCGATAGGCTTCAGAAAGGTCAGTATTAGAGGACAGACCGCAAGGGTTGGTGTGCTTGATGATGGCTATGGTAGGGACAGAGAAGTCGCAGGCTGCGCGCAGCGCACCATCTATGTCGAGGATATTATTGTAAGAGAGTGGCTTTCCGGAAAGCTGCTCCGCACTGGCTATGCCATGATCTCTTTTGCCTATCATCTCTTCTCTATAGAAGGCGGCCTGCTGATGGGGATTCTCGCCATAGCTGAGGCCCTGTATCTTCTTCAAGGCTATCGTCATGTCGTCAGGAAATATATCTTCATCTTCTCCCTTTGACCTGAGGTAGCTGGAGATCGCCGTGTCGTAGATTGCGACGTGCTGGAAGGCTTTCTGTGCCAGCCTCTGCCGTTCGGCGATGCCGACCTTGCCCGAGCGAAGTTTTTCCAGTACTGGGGTATAATCTGCAGGATCTACCACTACAAGGACATGAGGGAAATTCTTGGCAGCCGCGCGAATCATAGTCGGCCCACCGATGTCGATATTCTCGAGGGCCTCTTCACGGCTTACCCCTTCTCTGGCTACCGTCTGTACGAATGGATACAGGTTGACAACTACCATATCGATTGGAGTGATCCCTTTTTCTGATAGTTGCGTCATATGGCTCTCTATGTCCCTTCGAGCAAGGATGCCACCATGGACTGCAGGATGTAGTGTCTTTACCCTACCATCTAAAATCTCGGGGAAATTGGTCATCTGCCCAACGCCATGTACGGGCACTCCAGCGTCCCCCAGCGCCTTTTTAGTACCACCTGTGCTGAATATCTCCACTCCCAATTCACTGAGGCCACGGGCGAAATCGACCAGCCCTGTTTTATCCCAGACACTCAAAATGGCGCGCATTACTTCCTCCTAAATCATACTAATAATTATCAATTGTCACCCTGTTAAATTGTGAATAGTATATGGTTCAATCATCTTATTTATTATGACATGTAAAGACATGTGGATCTCAAACGCCCTGTATAATTACCCGCCTCTCCCCTTTCTGCTCCATCACCTCGCCAATCAGTGTAGCGCCTGGTATGTCCTGCAATAGCCTCGCTGTATTACTAGGGGCAGTAATTATAATCATGCCTACCCCCATATTAAAGACGCGATACATCTCCTGTTCATCAATGTTGCCCTGCCTTTGGATCAGAGAAAAGATGGGGAGGTCTTCCCAAGCCCCCCGATTTACTTTAGCTGCAAGTCCCTGGGGAAGGATGCGGGGAAGGTTGCCCGGTATGCCCCCTCCTGTGATATGGGCCATGCCCTTAATCTCAGGTAGGAATGGCTTTAGCGCGGGATAGTAGCAGCGGTGGGGTTTCAGTAACTCCTCTCCCAGGGTGCAATCGAGTTCGGGATAGAATACATTAAATTCAGAACGTTCGATGTTAAATATCTTGCGCACTAGAGAGTATCCATTGGTGTGAAGACCGCTTGACGGTAGCCCGATAATAGGATCGCCAGCTTTAATCGAACTTCCATTGATAATGCTGCTCTTCTCCACTGCTCCGACAATGAAACCGACCAGGTCGTATTCGTCCTCGGGGTAAAGCCCGGGCATTTCAGCGGTCTCTCCGCCAATGAGGGCGCAGCCTACCCCGGTCAATGCATGAACCATGCCTTCGATAATGCTTTCCAGGGTTTGTGGAACCAGCTTTGACATGGCTATGTAGTCCTGGAAGAAGAGGGGAGAAGCACCGCAGGTAAGGATATCGTTTACACAGTGGTTTACCAGGTCAGCTCCTATAGTGTCATGTTTATCCAGTGCACAGGCAATCTTCAGCTTGGTGCCCACCCCGTCGGTGCTGGAGACGATGACGGGCTCTTTATAACCCTTCAGCTCAAAGAGACCACCAAAAAAACCGAGGTCGCCAAGGACCCCGGTTGTGAAGGTAGAACGCGCCTGTTTGCGTACCGACTTTATTATTTTATCGGCAGCATCAATGTCCACACCTGCGTCACGATAGGTTTCTCTCTTTGCATCCAAGAATTACCCCTTGAGTGACTCCAAAGCTAGTTTGCCCATACCCAGCTGTACCGGCACTGGATAATCACCGGTGAAACAGGCGAGGCAAAATAGCTCTTTGGGGAGAGCTACCGCTTCTATGAGCCCTTCTATACTCATATAGCCGAGGGTGTCAGCACCGATGCAGCGTGCAACCTCGGGGACGTCTTTATCGGCAGCGATGAGTTCCCAGCTACTGGCCATATCTACGCCAAGAAAGCAAGGATAGCGAATTGGAGGGGCGCAGATACGCATGTGCACTTCTTTGACACCACCCCGCCTGAGCAGAGCAATCACTCGTGGTGTGGTAGTCCCACGGACGATGCTATCATCAACAAGAACTACACTCTTCCCTTCCAGCCTTTCTGGCATTGGATTAAACTTTAGCTGGACGCCAAGCTCTCTGATTCGCTGGTCGGGCTCGATGAAGGTACGCCCAACATATCGATTCTTTAACAGCCCCTCGGTGAAGGGTATGCCTGACTCCTGAGAATAGCCAATGCCGGCGGTAGTCGCCGAGTCAGGAACGCCAATAACGATATCAGCATCTACCGGATGCTCCCGGGCAAGCCTGGCCCCCATCGCTTCTCTTGCCGAATAGATACGGCGCCCCGCTATTATGCTATCGGGACGAGCGAAGTATATATATTCGAATATACACAGTCCTCGCTTTGTAATGTTGCGCCTATCCTTGTAGCTTCTCATTCCTTTGCTATCGATGGTCACTATCTCGCCGGGCTCAACATCACGCAGGAATTGAGCTCCTATATGGTCTAGGGCACAGCTTTCCGAAGCGAGCACCCAACCGCCATCGAGCCTGCCCAGGCAGAGGGGACGAACTCCCAGCGGATCACGCACTCCATAAAGGGTATCCTCGGTCATGAGCACAAGCGAATAGGCGCCCACGAGCCTACTCATTGCATATTGGATCCGCTCACTCCATGTCTTGCTTGTAGAGGAGAGGATTAGGTAGGCGATGATCTCTGAGTCTGTGGTGGTAGCGAAACTATAGCCCTGTTCCTCAAGCTGCTGGCGTAGTTCTTTGGCGTTTACGATATTACCATTGTGCCCCAGGGCTAGCTTGCCGGATGGGCCATCGACAATAATAGGCTGGGCGTTGCCGGCGCGACTGGAGCCTGTGGTGGAATATCGGTTGTGTCCGATAGCTATATCACCACAGAGCTGGCTCAGCACCTCTTCATCAAACGCCTGGGCAACCAGCCCCATCTTCGAGTGTACGCGGATATGCTCCCCATCAGAGGTAGCTATACCAGAACTCTCCTGACCTCGGTGTTGAAGCGAGAAGAGGCCAAAGAAGGTAAGTCTGGATACATCTTCGCCCGGGGCGTAAACTCCAAAAAGGGCACAGCATTCTTGCATGCGTTTTATTGTGGCCCCCTACATATCTATTATATGTCTTTAACTAACACAGGGTCAATCTCGAAATAATCGCGAAACATTAAGATACTTGGCCGGTCAGCCAGTTGATAGCACCATCCATTGCCTGTTCCTCAAGGCGAAGCCTATGGCCAGCCCCCTCTATGAGCAGGATCTCCTTGGGTTCCCCCGCTCGCTCATGTAGCGCCAAGGCGCTTTGCAGATCTACCACGTCATCATTCGTGCCCTGGATGATTAGTAGAGGCCTTGGTGAAATATTTTCGATCCACGCGATAGGCTTCACCTTGTTGAAGCCAGCCATCCAATCGGCAACCGATGTCGGAAAATCTTTTTCCCTGATTATACCGATGTCGCGAAATTGTGCGATGGCAGACTCAGCGCTCTCGTGGTTGGTTGCGAAGTGAAACTGCGTGGGGCAGGCGCATATGATGAGTGATGAAACCCTGGAGTCTTGAGAAGCAATATAGACGGAGACAGCTGCACCGGCGCTAAAGCCCATGACTGAGATTTTGCGCCTGTCTACCTCGCTCATATTGTATAGATAATCCAGGACTACCACTAAGTCCCTGGTCCAGCCTGCAATATCGAAGTTACCCCCGCTATCCCCCGTCCCCCTGAAGTTGAAGATTGCAGTTATGAACCCGGCCTGAGAGAATCTCTCAGCAAGCGCTGGATAGCCTGGATCGCTGGGATCAGGCGGGCCACCACCGGGAATACCGTGGCATAGGCAGAGAGCGGGGGAAGGTTTCCAATCTTGCGAATATGGGAAATAAACCTCGCCCTTTAATTTAATGCCTTCCGATTGTAATGAGATATCAGTCTTCGCCATCGCTACACATTTAATATTACGAAAAACTCGCGATTTCCAGAGGCACCGAGAATGGGCGAAGGGGTGACCCCGCTGAGCCTGTACCCTCTTTCTACAGCCCAGGAGATAAACCGGCCCAGGACGTGGGCGTGAAGAAAGGGATCCTTGACCAGTCCTCCTTTACCAACTTGAGCCCGCCCTACCTCAAACTGAGGCTTCACCAGGCAGACCAACTGCCCCCCCGGCTTTACCAGTTTTGACACATTTGGCACAACCTTCTCCAGCGAGATGAAGGAAAGATCTATGGTAGCTAGATCAACCGGCTCGGGCAATGAGAAGGGGTAGTGGGCGTTCACCCGTTCCATGACAACTACCCGGGGTTCTACCCTCAATCCATAGTCCAATTGTCCATAGCCGACATCGACAGCGTATACCCTGCTTGCCCCCCGCTTGAGCAGGCAATCGGTAAATCCCCCGGTTGAAGCGCCGACATCTAGGGCTACCAGTGAACCGACATCAATATTATACTGATCCAGGACGTGGGATAACTTTATGCCTCCTCTACTCACAAAGGGTGGTTTTTGTCGCAGACGGATCGGTACGTCCGTATTCACCTGGATGGCTGGCTTAATTATTACCCTTTCCTCAACGAGAACCTCACCTGCCATAATCAGAGCATGTGCCTTCACCCGGCTCTCTACCAGCCCACGTTCCACCAGAAGAAGATCGAGGCGTCGCTTCATTATGTTTAGCATAAGCCTCACTTAGGAAAATAGTCAAGGAGCTTCTACCAGCAGTGGCTGTAATGTACTCTTTTTATTTGAGGAGTGGGGTAATTATCCGTACCATAAAAAACCGCACATAATACGCTTGACACAGCAATCGAATAGTGGTAAATTAAGACGTTAGTGCAATGAAGCTAGCCTGACAGAGGTCGGAAGGTCGGTTGGGCCGGGCCAGAAAGGCAGTTCAGCTCTAAGGCTTTCGGCCTTTAACTTTGTTCTGGAGGTGTAAGTGCCAACTGTAAACCAACTGGTGAGAAAAGGGCGCGTAAAGGCGAAGAAAAAATCCAAGACGCCGGCACTGCATTATACGTATAATGCATTAAAGGGACGGATGTCGCAGATAAATGGCGCTCCTCAGAGACGCGGTGTATGTACCCAGGTTAAGACGGTGACACCGAAGAAGCCAAACTCCGCGTTGCGTAAGGTTGCACGTGTCAGGCTTACAAACGGTATGGAAGTGACTGCGTATATACCTGGAGAGGGACATAACCTTCAGGAACACTCTACAGTCTTGCTGCGGGGTGGTCGTGTAAAGGATCTGCCTGGTGTCAGGTATCATATTATTCGGGGTGCTCTGGATACGGCAGGTGTGGAGGGTCGACAGCAGGGCCGTAGCAAGTATGGGGCGAAGCGGACCAAGCGCTCCGGTGGAGACTAGAATGCCGAGAAGAGCAAGGATTACTAAAAGGAAGATAGCACCTGATGCACGGTACCAAAATGTTACTATATCCAGGTTAATTAATAGGATAATGACCTGCGGGAAAAAGAGTACCGCGGAGCGGATCGTATATGACGCCCTCGATATTGTTGCGGAGCAGGTGAAAGGGGACCCTCTGGCTACCCTGGAACTGGCGATTAGAAATGCAACACCGATTCTTGAGGTTAAGCCGCGTCGTGTTGGTGGTGCAACATATCAGGTGCCCATAGAGGTGAGGCAGGGGCGTGGTATAGCCCTGGCTATACGCTGGCTTCTAAAAGCGACGAAGGCCCGTGGGGGCAAGTCTATGGCGGAGAAGCTAGCAGCGGAAATTTTGGATGCCTCCCAAAGGCAGGGGGCCACTGTTAAGAAACGAGATGATACACATAGGATGGCGGAGGCAAATCGTGCCTTCGCTCACTATCGGTGGTAAAGACGATGACTAGGTCATTCCCTTTGGAACGAATAAGAAATATAGGCATCATCGCACATATCGATGCAGGTAAAACAACGCTTACCGAGAGGATACTTTACTATACTGGTCGCACCTATAAGCTGGGCGATGTGGATGACGGTACTACGGTAATGGATTGGATGGCGCAGGAAAAGGAGCGGGGGATCACGATTACGGCTGCAGCAACTACGTGTGAGTGGTCAGACCATCGTGTCAATATTATCGATACACCGGGGCATGTGGACTTCACTGCTGAGGTAGAGAGGAGTCTTCGGGTTCTCGATGGCGGTGTCGTGGTTTTCGATGCGGTTGCTGGCGTTGAACCTCAGTCGGAGACGGTCTGGAGGCAAGCGGACCGATATGGTGTTCCCAAGATTTGTTTCGTTAATAAGATGGACCGCGTAGGGGCCGATTTCTATCGTACCGTAGATATGATTAAGGAACGACTGGGCGCAGTTGCCGTGCCCATACAATTGCCCTTAGGAACCGAGAAAGCCTTTAATGGTGTTATAGATATAGTAGAGCAAAGGGCATGGGTTTACAGTGATGACCCCGATAAAGTCCCCGTGGAAGTAGCTATACCCCAAGATTACGTTGAGATCACTAGCAGGCATAGAGAGGCGATGATCGAGAGGCTGGCAGAAAACGATGACCACTTAATGACTCTCTATTTAGAAGGGGGAGCCATCGATGCCTCCACTATTAAAGAGGCTCTAAGACGGGCTACCATCGCAAATCGATTGGTGCCAGTTCTTTGCGGCAGTGCCCTGCGGAACAAAGGCATCGAGTACATCCTCGATGCTATTATATCCTATCTTCCTTCACCTAATGATGTGCCTCCGGTGGTAGGCATTGATCCACGTAGCGGCAAAGAGCTTCAGCGCTCTCCTATTGACGGAGAGCCTTTTTCTGCCCTGGCCTTTAAGATAGTTTCAGACCCGTTTATCGGCAGGCTGGTCTATTTCAGGGTTTATTCAGGAAAAGTGGAGGCTGGCGCTCAGGTATATAACTCCATAAGGGAGCAACGGGTAAAGATCGGACGACTGCTTCAGATGCATGCGAATCGCCGTGAGGAGGTCAAGCAGGTTGAGGCCGGCGATATCGCTGCTGCTTTAGGTTTAAAAGATACCTACACCGGCGATACGCTGTGTAATGTAAATGCGCCCGTGGTGCTGGAAACGATTCGTTTTCCCCAACCGGTGCTATCGTTAACTATCGAGCCCAAGTCACGGGCCGATCAGGATCGACTGGATGATGCCCTGGCCAAATTGGCACATGAGGACCCTACCTTCACCGCTCGTAATGATGATGAAATGGGGCAGACGATCATTTCAGGTATGGGCGAGCTGCATCTTGAGGTCATCGTGGAACGGATGCTACGTGAGTTTCAAGTTGGGGCAAGAATTGGCAAGCCCCGGGTTGCTTACAGGGAGACCATAACTGTGCCCGTAAAGGTTGAGGGGAGATTCATCAAACAGAGTGGGGGCCGAGGGCAATATGGACACGTCTGGATTGAGCTCCAACCGGGGGAACGGGGAAGCGGCTTTGAGTTTGTAAACGGGATAAAAGGCGGTACTATTCCCAGACAATATATCCCCTCAGTGGAAAAAGGCATCAGGGAAGCTATGGAGGGTGGTGTTGTGGGTGGTTACCCCCTGATAGATATTAAGGTTACATTGTATGATGGGAGTTTCCATGAAGTTGATTCATCTGATGTCGCTTTCAAGATCGCCGGTTCCATGGCGCTGAAGGACGGGGTAAAAAGGGCTAAGCCCATTGTACTTGAGCCAGTCATGAAGATGGAGATAATCAGTCCTGAGATATCCATGGGTGACATAATTGGAGACCTCAACTCGAGGAGGAGCCAAATACAGAGCATCGACAGTCGTGGGAACACGAAGATAATCAACTGCCTTATTCCCTTAGCAGGGACATTCGGCTATGCTACTGATCTCAGGTCGATGAGCCAGGGGAGGGCAAACTTCGCAATGGAATTTCATCGCTATGAGGGAATGCCCCAAGATTTAACTGAGCAGATTATCGTCAAAGTGGGAGGAGTGGCCTAATGCCAAAGCAGAAGATTCGTATAAAACTAAAGGCCTTTGACCATCGGATATTGGATCAATCGGCAGGGCAGATCGTGGAGGCTGCGGAGCAGACCGGAGCCAAAGTAGTGGGGCCAGTCCCTATGCCTACAAAGATTAAGAAGCACTGTGTTAACCGTTCCCCCTTCGTGGACAAGAACTCCAGGGAGCAGTTTGAGATTCGCACCCACAAGCGCCTGATCGATATCCTGGAGCCTTCCTCTAGGACCGTAGATGTCCTGACACGGCTGGATTTACCGGCAGGGGTTGACATAGAGATAAAGCTTTAACATAACCAGTTAGAAATCCAATAGAGATATACCTAGTTTAGGCAATGTCACAGGGGTATAGTTGAAAAATGATTCAAGGAATTATAGGACGCAAGATTGGGATGACCCAGGTTTTTCAGGATGATAGAACTGTAGCGCAGGTTACTGCTATATCTGCCGGGCCATGTATCGTGACCCAGATTAAAAGGACGGGAAAAGAGGGCTATGATGCAATTCAGCTTGGCTTTGGCGAGGCAAAGCGTCTCAATTCTCCGCAGAAAGGGCATCTCAAGAAGGTAGGTATGTTCAAGCACCTCAGGGAATTTGCAGTAGATGATATCGAATCCGTTCAAGTAGGGCAGGTAATAGATGTCAGCATCTTCAAGCCCGGCGATTTTGTTGATGTCACCGGTATCTCTAAAGGGAAGGGTTTCGCTGGGGTGGTCAAGCGCCACGGATTCGCTGGTGGGCCCAAGACCCATGGTCAATCGGACCGCCATCGTGCCCCGGGCTCAATAGGTGCAACCACAAGTCCGGCTAGGGTACTTAAAGGGAAGAAGATGGCGGGTCATATGGGAAATGAGCGAGTGACAGTGCGTCGCCTAAAGGTTGTCGAGGCGGATGCGGAGCGCAACCTGCTCCTCGTTCGAGGATCTGTGCCTGGCGCTAAAAACAGGCTTGTCACTGTCAGAAAATCGTTTGGCCAAGAGGAAGTTATTGTTTAGATTCGCTGTATCCAACGCCTTTAGAAGAAAGGGAATCGCCATTTTCGCCATCCTGGGGGCTGCGCTTGGTATTGCACTCATGACGGTATTGCTCAGCATCTCCCAAGGAATGGATAAGCAAATGAATAACATGATGGAAGAAATGGCAGGGGGTGTCGCTGTTTATCCGGCAGCCGACCCCCTGGGTTTTATGATGCCCAGCAGCATAGGCATGCCGATTGAATATGCAGATGAAATAAGTCAGATAAAAATAGAAGGTGAAGAGGCTGTTAGTAGAGTACGCCCGCAGGTCACATATTTTGTCGCAACCGAGGATTACAGTTTCGGCGATCCGATGGGTGTACTCATGAGGGGTGTGGATTTAGAGGGCGATGTAGAGCCAGACGATCCAGTTTACGCAGGCAATATCATAGAGGGCCGATCCTTAACTCCCGGCAGTGTAGATGAAGTCATCATCGGTATATTAGCTCAGAAAGCCGCAAGGGGAGGAGACTACGCTCAAGTGGGCGGCACGATGGAGTTGCCTGTAAGAGGTGGTAATGTCCCCAGTAACACCGTAACCGTAGTTGGTATTTTCGAGACCGGCAATACCGTATACGATTTCAGCCTCTATACTGACCTTAGTACCACTCATACACTGATGCCGATGATCGCCACCGATGAGGTAAATTTCATTGGGGTCGAGGCCGCTGATTTGGGCTACGTAACCTATGTCTCTGATACTATAGTTGAAATGTTTCAGGATAGAGCGGTTCCAGTCAGTGCCACAGTAGCCACGGAACTGCTGGAGAGTTTCCAGGAAATGATGGGTACAATTGATAGTTTCCTATGGATCGTGTCCTTAGTTGCGGCCATAGCTGGTGGGATATCCATATTCATCGTTATGCTTCTCTCGGTCATAGAGAGGACAAAGGAATTCGGCATCATCAAGGCATCGGGCTGGTCCAATAGGAATATCATTACATCAGTGGTTGTTCAATCGATCACCATAAGCATTCTGGGAGCTGCAATAGGTCTCGCTATCGGATACTTGGGGGGACTAGGCATCGATGCTTATATTGCAATGGATGTCGCAGCTATTACATGGAGGTTGATACTTTTCATTTCCGTCTTCGGAATAATTGCGGGAGTGGTAGGTGGGCTCTACCCTGCATTACGAGCGGCGAGGGTAAGCCCCATAGAGAGCTTGAGGGCCTTATAGGTGAACGTTATGGTTGAGTATAAGGCGAAAAGTGAAAACTATGCTGAGACTGAGATAGTTGATGGTCTGCAGCATGGAATTGTGGTTGCTAAAAATCTAACTAAAATCTATGGCAGCGGAACAAATAGGGTAGAGGCATTGAAAGGGGTGAACCTGAATGTACAGCAAGGTGAGTTTATTGCTGTGCTGGGACCGTCGGGAAGTGGCAAGACAACCCTCCTCAATATGCTTGGTGCCCTGGATCGACCTACTAGAGGACAGGTGTTTATAGACAATGTGGAGACGAGCAGGGTAGCGGAGCGTAATCTGTACAGGATACGCCGCGGGAAACTCGGGTTCATTTTTCAAACCTATTATCTGGTACCGACCTTGAATGCTATGCAGAACGTGCTTATGCCTGTGTTGCCGATAAGAGGGAACAAACGGTACGAGAAAAGGGCACAGAGACTTCTGGACATCGTTGGACTCAAGGACCGCACACATCATAAGCCAGGTGAGCTCTCAGGAGGCGAGCAGCAGCGCGTAGCCATCGCCCGTGCACTTATCCTGAACCCCCCCGTTGTCCTTGCAGATGAGCCAACTGGAAATCTTGATACAAAGACTGGTGCTGAGATTATCGAGTTGATGAAGCGGCTAAATAAGGAGAGAGGAAAAACATTTATTATCGTGACCCACGACCGTCGCATTGCTGATATAGCGGAGAGGGCGTTTTATTTGCTGGATGGTGAGTTATCCGATCATCTGCCCGAGGAATATTAAAATGGTAAATGTACCTGTTTATAATATACAAGGCGTGGTTATTGATAACATTACACTGAATGATGAGGTTTTTGGAGTACCCCTGAACCGGGCGGTGGTACATCAAGCGCTGGTAAGGCAGCTGGCTAATGCCCGTCAGGGTACGGCGAACACGAAGACGCGAGCACAGGTTGCTGGTGGCGGGCGGAAGCCCTTTCGCCAGAAAGGAACAGGGCGAGCACGGCAAGGAAGTACAACATCACCGCTGTTGCGCGGTGGCGGCGTAACCTTTGGTCCTCAAACCAGGAGCTATCGCCAGGCGATGCCTAAGAAGATGCGTCGCCTCGCCTTGAGATGCGTTCTCTCGGCGAAGGTGTCTGATGGTGAAATGATTGTGGTGGATGATATCGCCTTGACCGAACCTATGACAAAGGAAATAGCTCGCATCTTTTCGGCATTGGGGGTGAAAACTCCTGTCCTGATTGTCACCGCTGAGCCCGACCCGAATATATATAAATCGGCGCGTAACATTGAGAGGACAAAGGTACTACCCGCAAATATGCTAAATGTCGGCGATCTACTATCGCACCGGATATTAATGCTCACTGTGGCAGCGGTGAGGAGGATAGAGGAGATGGGTACGCCGCAGACGAAAAAGCTGGTGAATGTCTAAGCAAGAAAAGTGGGATGTATAGTTGGCGGGGAAATAAATATAGTTAACGAGACTTTATTTAGAGAAGAGTGAAAAGGATAAAAAGCGAGAAATGCAGATCCTGGAAGTATTGCGCCGCCCTATAATCTCGGAGAAGAGTACTGCCCTTCAGCAGGCGGATAAATATACCTTTGAAGTGGCACTAAATGCCACTAAACATCAAATTAAGCAGGCTGTAGAGGTGGCGTTCAAGGTTAAAGTAGAGCGAGTGAATGTAATGACTGTACCTCCAAAGTGGCGGGGTCCTGGTAGAAGAAGGGGCCAAACATCTCCTTGGAAGAAGGCGGTAATTACACTTAAACCCGGGCAAAAGATTGAGTTCTTCGAGGGATTATAAAGAGATGGTTACCTTTGTTCTTGTGATAGGTAATGGGGGCAACGTAATTGTATAAGTTAAAGAATGAGCTAAGGAAAGGTACAAGAGATGCCTCTTAAAGTATATAAACCGACGTCGCCGGGTCGGAGGGGGATGACCGGTGCCACCTTTGAGGAAATAACGAAGAAGAAACCTGAAAAATCGCTCCTCAAGCCCTTAAAAAAGAAGGCTGGTAGAAACAATCAGGGGCGGATCACGGTACGCCATAGGGGTGGTGGTGCCAAAAGGATGTATCGCGTTATAGACTTCAAGCGGGATAAACTGGGCATCCATGGTGAGGTAGCGGCTATCGAATATGATCCGAATCGATCAGCGCGCCTCGCGCTTGTCAACTACGCCGATGGTGAGAAGCGCTACATTCTTGCTCCACTTGGAATCAAGGTGGGGGATACTGTTTTAGCGGGCAGCGATGCTGAAATAAAGATAGGTAATGCCCTGCCGCTCAAATCTATCCCCACAGGTACCGCAATTCACAATATTGAGCTTCACCGTGGCAAAGGGGGGCAGATGGTTAAGAGCGCTGGTGGAGTGGCTCAGCTTATGGCTAAAGAGGGTAGCTATGCCCTGTTGAGGATGCCCTCCGGCGAGTTAAGGCGGGTTCATATAGAGTGTTTTGCCACTATCGGTCAGGTGGGTAATGTTGATCATCAACACATTAATCTTGGTAAGGCGGGTCGGAAAAGGCATATAGGGATACGTCCTACAGTGCGCGGTTCGGCAATGAGTCCCCGCGATCATCCCCATGGTGGCGGTGAAGGGAGATCCCCAATAGGTATGCCAGGACCTAAGACTCCATGGGGAAAGCCGGCACTGGGCTATGTTACCCGTAATAAAAAGCTAACCGATAACATGATAGTAAGACGGAGAAAAAAGCGTTAGTTGTATAGTTAACAGGGCCATTATTATATAAAGTAGATTGCAATGCAGGTGAGAGGTCGGGAAAATGTCTAGATCGGCAAAAAAGGGACCCTTTATCAACTCAAAACTGCTAAAGAAGGTAGAGGTGCTTAATCAATCAGGACAGAAGGCAGTGATCAAAACATGGTCGCGTGCCTCGACCATTCTTCCAGAGATGATCGGGCATACCATTGGAGTGCATGATGGCAGGCGACACGTCCCCATTTTCATTACCGAGAATATGGTGGGGCATAAGTTAGGAGAGTTTGCCTCCACCAGGACCTTCAGGGGACACTCCGCCAAATCGGAAAGGGTTGCCACGTTTAAGAAGAAGACAAAGAAGTAGGAACGATGGACATACAAGCTACCGCAAAATATGTCAGGATCTCGCCTCGCAAACTGCGTCCTATTGTGGATGTAGTGCGGGGCAAGAAGGTTGAGGAGGCATTGGTTATTCTCAGTTTGCTGCCCTCACCTTCAGCTCGTACTCTTGCTAAGGTGGTGAAGTCAGCAGCTGCCAATGCGGAGAACAACTTCGAGATGACGCCGTCTGAATTAAGGATTGTTAGAATTTATGTTAATGGAGGGCGGAGCATGAAGCGCTTTCGCGCCGGAGCGAGAGGTAGGGCAAAGCCAATCATTAAACGCTCTAGCCATATAACAGTAACAGTTAAAGAGGAGGGATGAGTGGGGCAAAAGGTTCACCCGGTAGGATTTAGGCTCGGTATAAGCAAGGATTGGCAGGCAAAGTGGTATGCCGATAGGAACTATACCGAACTATTACAGGAAGATCTGAAAATCCGAAAAGCAATCGCGTTGAAGTATTCGGCGGATGATGTAGCGCGCGTTGAGATCGAGCGCGCTGCAACTCAGGTTACAGTAACCGTCTATACGGCAAGGCCAGGGATTGTTATTGGAAGGGGAGGACAGCGGGTCGATGAGATGAGGGTCATTTTAGAGAAGGTTGCCGGAAAACGAGTACGCCTGAATATTATGGAAGTAGCACGGCCCGAACAGGATGCTTTTCTTGTAGCGAGAAGCATTGCACAGCAGATTCAGCGGCGAATTTCTCATCGACGTGCCATGAAGCAGGCAATCTCTCGGGCTATGGAAAGTGGCGCACAGGGAATAAAGGTCACCTGCTCGGGTAGGCTTACTGGCTCTGAATATTCGAGGAGGGAGACACTGTTTAAGGGGAGAGTGCCCCTGCATACCCTGCGTGCCGATATAGATTATGGCCTAGCTGTGTCACATACAACTCTGGGCTGTACTGGAGTTAAGGTTTGGATCTACAAAGGAGATATCATCCCCGAGTCTGAAAGGCGTAGAAAAGAAACTCCTCTGGTGGCACCAACTATGGAACGGGAGGGGGTAGATGAGGAAGTTAAGGTAGAGGATGAGGTCAGGGTTGAGGCGGAAGCTAAGATAGAGGAAGCGGTTGAGGCAGATGGTGAAGCTAAGATAGAGGTAGAGGTTGGGGTAGGGGAGGAAACTAAGGAAGTACAGAAGCCCGAGGCAACAGAGAAGCCCGAGGCAGCAGAGAAGCCCAAGGCAACAGAGAAGCCCAAGGCAACAGAGAAGCCCAAGGCAGCAGAG
>JAIWEW010000008.1:0-16311 GCA_048632005.1 bacterium | reverse complement strand
GCCCGGAGATTTCCTGGCAAACCCACTGGCGAGGGGATATGGCTCGAAGAGGGCTGTAACATCCATACACAGGCCCAGCTTGAAGGAACAGTAGTAATCGGCAGAAACTGCGTTATTGGTTCCATGGCACATATCAAGGGTCCCTCAATCATTGGGCACAATTGTAAGATTGATGCCGACAGCCTTGTTGATGGGTCAGTAGTTTGGCAAAATGCCCAACTTGGCCGGAAGGTATCGATTAGGAAATGTGTAATCGGTGAAAACGTTGTCATTGGGGAACGAAGTCAGTGTATGGAAGGCTGCGTATTGGGTAGCAACGTGGTCGTGGGGAGCGATCAAATACTGGAACAGGGCATAAAGGTTTGGCCAGACGAAAATCCTTGACACCCTTTGGTCCAACCATGAGAGGTCTTGGGGAAGACATTCATAATATTTGCAGTAGTGTAGCGATAATGGGGAAAATACTCCAAATGTTCTGCTAGAATAGTATAGAGAAAGGGTTTAAATTGACCGCTCCTATTAAATTTGGTACCGATGGCTGGCGGGGAATCATCGCTGATGATTTCACCTTTGAAAACGTGAGGGTATGTGCCCAGAGCGTAGCCGATTACCTTAACGGTGCTGGGCTTGCTCATAGGGGCCTGGTCGTGGGCTATGATACCAGGTTTGCCTCTGAGGACTTCGCTGCAGCTGCTGCCGAGGTAGTCGCCGCTAACGGGATCAGGGTTTACCTTTGCCAACAGGCCACCCCTATACCGATAATTGGCTATGCCATCCTGATGCAGCAGGCCGGGGGCGCGATTGTCATTACTGCAAGCCACAACGCAGCATCCTGGAATGGCTTCAAGTACAAGCTGGAGAATGCCAGCAGCGCTTCTCCAGAGGTTGTCGCCGAGCTGGAGAGGCATATCTCTCGTATTCAGGCTGGCGGCACTGTTAAGCAGATGCCACTGGATCAGGCTTTAAAGGAGGGAATAGTTACGAAGTTCGACCCTTCCCCTACATACATGCAGCATATAGGAGAGTTGGTTGACCTGGAAAGGCTGCGCCACAGCGGCCTCAAGGTAATAGTGGACTCGATGTATGGGGCAGGGATAGGATATTTACGTAGCATCCTAAGCGGGGGTACGACACAGGTTACGGAGATACATGGCAAGCGAAATCCGTTATTCCCCGGACTACAACCCGAGCCTATAGCCTCAAACTTAGGTGAGCTTTCCGTGAGGGTGAAAGAAGATGGTGCCAGCGTAGGTCTAGCTACAGATGGTGACGCCGACCGTATCGGTATCATGGATGAGCGGGGTGAATTCCTTACTACCCTTCAGGTCTTTTCTTTACTTGCACTCTATCTTTTGGAGGTTTGCGAAAAACGCGGCGCGATCGTCAAGACCATAACACAGACAAGCATGCTCTATCGACTGGGAGAGCTTTACGGGATACCGGTCTATGAAACTCCCGTGGGTTTCAAATACGTGGCCCCAAAGATGCTTGCCGAGGATGCCCTGATCGGAGGTGAGGAGAGCGGCGGCTTTGCCTACCGCGGCCACATACCGGAACGTGATGGCATTCTATCCGGCCTCCTCTTTCTTGACCTGATGGTCAGGAAACAGAAAAGCCCGTCTCAACTGTTGGAATACCTATATAGTAAGGTGGGCCCCCACTATTACAAGCGCATTGACATCGATTTCCCCGCCAGTGAAAGAGAGGTAATCACCCATCGCCTTAATATGAGCAGGCCTGGCCATATCGATAACACTGCGGTCACCGGGATAGAGACAAGCGATGGCTTCCGCTTCCTGCTGGCGGATCGAAACTGGCTGTTAATACGCTTTTCTGGAACTGAACCCATCCTTCGCGTCTATGCCGAGAGCGATAGCATTGCCCGGGTTGATGGATTTCTCGAAGCGGGAAGAGAAATGGCGGGTGTTTAGATTATGACAAAACTGGATGCCACAGAAGTCTATAATAAGTTTGACCCGTCCAATATGATAGGTCGCATTGGTGAATTGCCGCAACAGTGTAGAAAGGCGTGGCAGTCTGCACTCGATATACCGCTGCCCTCCGATTATTGCAATGTAGATAAGGTGATAATCCTGGGGATGGGGGGGTCCGCTATCGGTGGCGACCTGGTACAAACAATGACTTCAGAGGAAGGTAATATTTCAGTCCTGGTTAATCGTGACTATAATTTACCACAATCGGTCGATGAGAATACCCTAGTCATCGCCTCAAGCTATTCTGGTAATACAGAAGAAACCCTCTCCGCCTTCTCCCAGGCGCTCCAAACACCGGCAAAGAAACTGGCCATTACTACCGGGGGAAGGTTACAAGCCCTCTCTGCGGAGAAAGGCATTCCCGTATATACCTTCCACTATGATGCGGAGCCACGCGCCGCCTTCGGATACAGCTTTTTTTCGCTCCTAGCCATTTTCCGAAAGCTCGGCTTCATAGCTCTCGAGGAGCGTGAAGTAGATGAAACGATAATGGTTCTTGAGAAGCTATCGAATGAATTTGATAAGGGTGCCTCGCTCCATGGTAACCAGGCTAAGCAGCTAGCAACCAGGCTTTGGGGGCATTTGGTAGTTATATATGGGGCGGGTATACTCTCCAAGGTAGCCTACCGCTGGAAGACCCAGCTCAATGAGTGTAGCAAGGTCTGGGCTTTCGCTGAATACTTTCCCGAGCTGAATCATAATGCTGTAGTTGGCTATAGATTCCCCTCATGGCTTAATCAAAAGGCCTTTGTGGTCATGCTATATTCTTCTTCCCTTTATTCACGTATCCTATCACGCTATGAGGCCACCGGCGAGCTTCTCAAAGATGCCGGGGTAACTCATGAATTAGTGGAGGCCAAGGGTAAGAGCCCATTGAGCCAGATGATGAGCGCGGTCATCCTTGGTGATTATGTTAGCTACTATTTAGCCCTGTTGAATGATATTGATCCATCCCCCGTAACAGCCATCGATTATCTGAAGGGAAGGCTCGCTGAGGCCGACACTTATTGAAAAAACACAAGTATTTATGTTGAAAGGGGCATAGGTATGGATTTTAAATTCACTCCAGAAGAAGAAGCCTTTCGTCAGGAGGTGCGACGATTTATAAAGGAGGAGCTTCCGCCGACGCCGGGAGATTTGGGAACACTGGAGTCTGAGTTTGACCCCCAGAACTTTGAATTTACCAAGCAGGTAGCAAAGAAGCTAGGGGACAAGAAATGGCTGGCAATGAACTGGCCCAAAGAGTATGGCGGGCTTGAGGCTTCTCCAATTGAGAACATGATATTTAAAGAGGAGGCAACTTATCACCAGGTCCCCGGCATCGACATGGGTGTTGGCGGAATAACCTGGGTTGGCCCCACCCTTCTTATTCTGGGTAATGAGGACCAGAAGAGGGAACACCTGCCGCCACTCGCCGCGGGGGAGAAATGGTGGTGCACTATGTATAGCGAGCCAGGGGCTGGCTCGGACATGTCTAATGTGATGTGCCGTGCTGTACTCCAGGGAGATGAATATATCATCAATGGGCAGAAGGTATGGACCAGCGCGGCTCATATTGCCGATTGGGGCTGGATGCTGGTCAAGACCGATCCCGATGCCCCCAAGAAGCACCATGGCATCAGCCTCCTCCTTGTCGATATGAAGACACCGGGAATCACTGTACGCCCCCTGCTAAACATGGCCGGTCATCTCTTTTTCAACGAGGTATTCTTCGACAATGTGCACGTCCCAAAAAGGAACTTGATAGGAGAGGAGAACCGCGGCTGGTATTATACTATGATTGCCATGGCTTTCGAGAGAACCATGGGCGTTGTGTTCGCTGCCGGTGCCCAGCGACTCCTCGATGAGTTGGTAGGGTTTGCCAAGGGAACCATAGTAAATGGACTTCCCCTAAGTAAAAATCCCTCTATTAGACAGAACCTGGCAGATCTGGCCATTGAGGTCGAGATTGCTCGCGTGATAGGCTATCGTATCGTTTGGCAGCAGATAAAAGGTGAACTACCTGGCTATGAAGCTCCTATGATTAAGGTATTCGCCTCTGAAACCCTTCAGCGAATGACTGATGTGGGAACCCAAATAATGGGTCTCTATGGGCAGCTGTGGCTCGGCTCTAAATGGGCTCCCCTCCACGGGATGATGGCGGATACGTATATGAACTCAGCTGGTATGCTCATAGCGGCAGGTACCTCGGAGATACTGCGCAATATAATTGCCGAGAGAGGACTGGGGTTGCCAAGGAGTGTTTGATATTTTATCTCTTTGTATATTGCTTTGCTTTACGGGCACGGACCAGGCCATACTTCTTCCGTTCCTTCATTCGGGGGTCACGGGTAAGTAGCCCATAAATGCGTAGTTGCGGAATCAGGTTTCTATCAGACACTACCAGGGCGCGGGCAATACCATGTCGAATAGCACCAGCCTGCCCGGCGTAGCCACCCCCGGTTACCTTAATGCTAATACTGAACCTTTCAAGGTTATCGGTCACCACCAGCGGCTCAAGGATGGCCTTCCTAAACCTTTCCTGAAGTATTACTTCCTCATAAGGCTGGCCATTAACCACAATTGCGCCTGCTCCCGGATACAGCCTAACCCGAGCTACGGCGTTCTTCCTTCTGCCTGTGGCATATAAGTAGCCTTTTTCGTTCAACTACGCCCCCTTCTCCGTACTTCCTGCACTTTGACCATCTACTCCATCGGACTTCCCAACCTGAGCCTGATGGGGATGCATATCTCCCTGGTAGATCTTGAGTCTCTTCATCATAGCACGTCCCTGCCGATTGTGGGGCAGCATTCCCTTCACCGCAGATTCGATCACTCTTGTGGGGTGAGTCTCCATCATTCTGGCAAAGGTGGTGCTCTTAAGCCCGCCGGGGTAATTGGAATGACGATAGTACATTTTCTGCTGTGCCTTTTTACCTGTCACTCTAACCTTTGCCGCATTTACCACAATAACGTAGTCTCCAGTGTTAAGGTGATAGGTATATATAGGCTTATGTTTACCCAGGAGTAATATGGCTATCTCAGATGCCAGCCGACCCAGGATCTTTCCCGAGGCATCGAAAACATGCCATTGGGGCACGAGATCTGCGGATTTGGTGCTATAGGTTTTCATTGCATACCACCAGGGTAATTAACATTCAATAAACACAGCCCGCGTGCCGGCAGTGTAGGCCCCGCTATAGCAGGCTCTTTTGACATTAAAATCTCTTCAAAGTCTGTCACGTCACTCTTTCCCACTCCTACTTTTACCAGTGATCCCATGGTACGTCGTACCTGATGCGTTAAGAAGGAATTGGCCTGTATATGGCAGCTCACCAAATCGCCCTCTCTATCCACCATCGCCCGGTAAACGGTGCGCACTGTATTCTTTCTACCGTTAAGCGAAGTGGCAAAGGGCGCGAAATCATGTGTGCCCAATATGGCCTGGAATGCCTCGTTCATCGCTTCAATCTCCAGAGTCCTGGGTACAAAATGGCTACTCCGCCGCATGAGTGGAGAAGGTGTGGAGCTATTCCAAATATAGTAGCAATACTCCCTACTCAAAGCATCTCTCCTGGGATCGAAATCATCGTCTACCGAAAAAGCATCCCTAACCGCAATATCATCCGGCAGGTAGTGGTTCATCGCCCGTGCGATGGTTTTCGGAGGAAGCTGTGAATCAGTTCGAAAGGCAACAACCTGCCCCTTAGCATGCACTCCCTGGTCCGTGCGGCCAGCATATGAAATGCGAATCTCCTCACCAGTAACTACCATCAATACACGCTCAAGCTCGCCCTGAATAGTGGGCTCACTTGTCTGAATCTGAAATCCATGATATCTGGTGCCTTCATATTCAACAATGAGGGCAATCTTCATTATTTCTCCATCAATTCCAGCTGCGCCATGGACGCGTTATCGCCTAGGCGAGGCCCCAGTTTTGTTATCCTAGAATAGCCGCCAGGACGCTGGGCATATCTAGGGGCAATCTCATTAAATACTTTTTCCACTACTTTCATATCGGTTATAAAAGCGATAGCCTGGCGGCGGTTATGCAGAGTTCCGCCCTTACCCAGGGTTATCATCTTATCCGCCATGCCCTGCACCTCTTTCGCTTTGGCTTCAGTGGTCACGATCTTTCCATATCTTAAGAGGTCAGTAACCAGGTTCCGGTACATCGCAACCCGGTGACCTGTCGGCCTGGATAACGTCCGACCAGCAATATGGTGTCTCATTGATTAAGAATCCTCCGCTGGTCCATTTTCATCGCACTCCCCTTCATCAATCTCAGCGTCCTTGGCTGGTTCATCCTCCACCTGTCCCACATCGTCTTTCTCATCCTCCTCAGAAATAAAACCCCTTTCCTTTAGCTGCCCATTCACTTCATCAAGTGTCCTCTGCCCAAAATTCTTTATATTAAGCAATTCCCTATCGGTCTTCTCAAATAGCTCTCCCACTTTGGTAACCCCAGCTCTCTTTAAGCAGTTCGCTGTGCGCACAGAAAGCCCAAGCTGTTCAATAGGCATATTATACTGCTCCAAAGGTATGGGCAAGCGAGGCTGTTTCTCCCCTACCCTCAGCGAGACTCTTGCGAGCTCATAAAAAAGCTGGAATTGTTCCATTAACAGATGAGCGCTCTGACTCACTGCTTCAACTGGTGATATTGTGCCGTCAGTCCACACATCCAGGATAAGCCTCTCGTAGCTGAGTTGCCCCACGTTGATGTTCTCGATACTATAGTTAACCTTACGTACTGGGGTAAAGACAGCATCGAG
Source organism: bacterium (assembly GCA_048632005.1). Lineage (GTDB taxonomy): Bacteria > Chloroflexota > Dehalococcoidia > E44-bin15 > E44-bin15 > JAAXQM01. Next base: position 9,566 of record JAIWEW010000008.1, on the reverse strand, counting down.
GGGAAGCACCCCAATGGGAAGTCCTTCCTCTTGCTCTGCAGACCGATAGCCCTGGCTTGCAGGTCGATATCCCTTATCCTGTTCTACATTGAACTCCACGAACAGCTTGGCCTCGGGGGAATCCAAGATGGCCAAGTGGTGCTCTGGATTCACCACCTCGAACTCGGCTGAGATATCGAGGTCACCGGCCAAAACACTACCCTCGCCTTCAGCTCTCAGTGTGAGTTTACCTTCACCGGATGTGAGAGAGCGAAGCCTAATTGCCTTGATATTCAGGAGAAAATCTATTACATCCTCCCTCATATAAGGTATAGTGGAGAACTCATGCTGCACTCCATCAATCTTGACCCAAGTTACCGCAGAACCTTTAAGGGAGCTGAGGAGCGTTCGTCGCAGGGCATTGCCCATAGTAATGCCAGATCCCCTCTCGAGAGGCTCGGTGACAAATTGGCCATATTTATCAGATATTGCCGCACATTCTATTTGGGGTATCAGCACGTCAGACAAGTGATTACCTCCAACAAACTATCTCGAATAATACTCAACGATTACTTTCTCATCTATCTTATGATCGATTTCATTGCGGTTAGGAGATGCCATAACGCGACCGGAGAGCTTATCGTGATCCAGGCTAAGCCACTCAGGAACTATCTTACCCGAGATCTGTTCAGTCATTATCTCATAGTATTTCGTTCTGGTACCCCTTTCCTGCCACGCTATTACATCACCCACCTTAACTAGGCATGAGGGTATATCCGTTTTGCGCCCATTCAAACTAATATGCCCATGGCACACTATTTGTCGAGCTTGTCTTCTAGAATCGGCAAAGCCAAGTCGAAAGACCACGTTATCGAGCCTCATCTCCAGAATCTGCAGCAGGTTTTCGCCGGTGACCCCGGTCCTCTTCCCAGCCTCAGCGAAATGCTTGCGAAACTGCCTTTCCATTATTCCATAGGTATGTCTCGCCTTCTGTTTCTCCCTTAGCTGGAGAGCGCGATCAGATATTTTCCGGCGCTGGGGCCGCCCCCGGCCTGGGGGTAGACTACGTTTATCTACAGCACACATTCTGCTGGTGCACCGCTCCCCTTTCAGCATAAGCTTCTCACCCTGCCGCCGGCAAAGCCGACAGACCGGTCCTACATACCGAGCCAATTTACAACCTCACTCTTTCTCCCCGATGTGATCAAAGGCCATCGTGTAGTCACCACCATGAACGTTCTACTCATACCCTCCTTCGCTTTCTCGGACGGCAGCCGTTGTGAGGAATAGGAGTTACATCCCTGATTCCCGTGACTGTGAGCCCCGATGATTGTAGAGAGCGGATAGCCGCTTCACGCCCGCTCCCCGGCCCCTTCACATAGACCTCAACCTGCCTTAGCCCATGCTCCATCCCTTTCCTTGCAGTCTGTTCCGCAGCAAGCTGGGCCGCATAGGGAGTTCCCTTACGCGATCCTTTAAAACCAGCAGTGCCTGAACTCCCCCAGGCAATGGTATTGCCCGAGACATCTGTAAGGGTGATGACGGTATTATTGAAGGTGGATTGGATATAGGCACGCCCTTTTGGAACGGCCTTTCTTTCCCTTTTTTTAATTCGTGTTACTTTCTTCTTATCTGCCATAGCCCTTCTCTACTTCCTAGTTATGGAGCGCCGGCGTCCGGCAACAGTTTTGCGGGCCCCTTTTCTAGCCCGAGCATTGGTTTTCGTGCGCTGCCCATGAACAGGCAACCCACGGCGATGCCTGATGCCGCGATAGCTACCGATCTCGATGAGTCTCTTAATATTGAGATTGACCTTACGCCTTAGTTCCCCTTCTACCTCATATTCGTGATCGATAGCCTCCCTAATCTGGCTCACCTCCCCCTCACTGAGATCACTGATCTTCGTATCAGGGTCGATTCCAGTTTGCGCCAGTATTTTCTGGCTTACGTGTCGTCCAATACCATAGATGGCGCATAATCCAATCTCGACACGTTTGTTCTTGGGGAGGTCTACGCCCGCTATCCTTGCCATCGTTCCGTCCTTTTCGTTTCGCCCCTCTTTTTTTAACTTCTACTCTAACCGAAATACGTGCTAACCCTGCCTTTGCTTATGTCTGGGATTCTCACAGATTACCCTAACCACACCCCTGCGCTTCACTATCTTACATTTATCACATCGCCGCTTAACCGAAGCCTGAACCTTCATATTTAGCTCCTAATGTCATATATAAATCTATCTAAAACGATAAGTTATCCTACCTCTGGTCAGGTCATAGGGAGAAAGTTCCACTAATACCTTATCGCCTGGAAGGATCTTAATATAATGTATCCTCATCTTCCCTGAAATATGTGCAAGTACCCTGTGCCCGTTGGCCAGCTCGACACGAAACATCGTGTTGGGAAGAGGCTCAATCACCTTTCCCTCGACCTCTATAGCTTCCTTTTTTGACATATCTTATGCTTAACTAATCCTGGTGAGTATCTCAGCCTCACCATCGCTTATTGCAATAGTATCTTCGAAATGTGCACATAGGCTGCCGTCAGCGGTAGTGACTGTCCACCCATCGTTTGCCACTTTGGTAAGCCATTCTCCAGCATTAACCATAGGTTCTAAGGCCAATGCCATCCCTTTCCGAAGAATCGGTCCCTGTCCGGCAAGACCAAAATTTGGTATTTGAGGGTCTTCGTGCATCTGGTGGCCTATGCCATGACCTACATATTCACGCACTACAGAGAACCCAAGCGATTCCGCAAATGATTGGATCGCCGCTGAAACATCTCCCAGATGAGCACCGCATCGAGCGCTGGCTATCCCTGCGTTCAAAGCACCATCGGTTGCCTCCAGAAGAGCCTCAGCCTGGCGGCTGATATTACCCACTCCCACAGTGATTGCAGCATCGCTATGGAAGCCGTTAAACATTACACCTACATCTAAAGAAACAATATCTCCATCTTTCAGCATACGCTTTCCCGGAATACCATGGACGAGTTCCTCGTTAACAGACACACACAAATGGGAAGGGAAGCCCCGATAGCCCTTGAATGATGATTCAGCACCGTGTCGGCTTAATTCGTGAACAGTTATGGTATCCAATTCCTCAGTGATAATACCAGGCTCAATCCTTTTCTTCAATACATCCATGATGGCAGCCAAAATCCTCCCCGCCTGTCGCATAATCTCTATCTCATGTGGCGATTTAACGACTATTCCCATTCTTTCTTACGATAAGGCTTTAATAAGGCTTTCGCCGATGTTGCCGATCTCCCCTTCTCCATTGATTTCAATCAACTTACCCGCTTCAGAATAGTAATTAATGAGAGGTGTCGTCTTATCCAAGTAGACATCAATCCGTTTTCTTACCGTATCTGGTACGTCATCAGCTCGCTGATAAAGCTCGCCGTCGCACTTGTCACACTTACCCTCTACCTTCGACGGTGAGGACACTATATGATATGGTGTTTGGCAGCTTTGACATATAAATCGGCCGCTCAAGCGCCTTACCAATTCCTCAGTGCCAACTTTGATATACAATACAAGATCGATAGCTTCTCCCTTTTCCGCCATCGCTGTATCCAGGGCCTTTGCCTGCTCCAGCGTTCTGGGGAAGCCATCGAGGATAAATCCTTTGGCGCAGTCCGGAGCAGCAATGCGCTCCAGTATCATCCTGATTGTTATCTCATCAGGAACCAGAAGCCCTTTCTCCATGTAATATTTCGCTTGATTCCCCAACTCATCCCCCCTGCTTGCTGCCTCCCGAAATAGATCACCGGAGGCGATATGAGAAATGCCCAGCCTTTCAGAAATTAGTCCTGCTTGAGTCCCCTTCCCCGAGCCTGGTGCACCTAGAAGTACAGAACGCATATAAAACACTCCTTACTACTTGAGAAAACCTTCATAGCGGCGCATCATTAGTTGAGCCTCCAGTTGCCTCATCGTATCCAGTGCTACACCGACCACAATAAGCATACCGATGGCCGGTAAGGTCAGAACTGCAACGCCAGTTATATTTTGAACAAGGAATGGCGAGATGGCTACAAAAGCCAGGAACAATGCGCCTCCCCAAGTTATCCTGGTAATTACCCGGTTAAGGTATTGCTGCGTAGTCTTGCCAGGACGAATTCCGGGCACGAAAGCTCCCTGCCTCTGCAGGGTCTCCCCTAAATTCTGTTGTTGAAAGACTATCATGGCATAGAAGAAGGTGAAACCCATCACCATGAAAAAGTACATTGTCCAGTAAAACCCGCTGGTCGATGAGAACAGATTCTGGATAGTGTTAGCGAAATTAGGATCACTACCGGGTGGAGCTGCAAAATAGCTAGCTACGACCCCAGGGAAGATCAGCATCGCCATAGCGAAGATCACCGGGATCATTCCCGCCGAGTTTACCCTCATTGGTATGTGTGTGCCACCGGATTGCCGGTACATTTTCCCACCGCGATACAGGCTCTTGGCATACTGCACCGGAATGCGTCGATGAGCCTCCGTAAAGATAACTATTGTAACCAGAATAGCCAGCGCTAGGGCGATGAAAATGGCTAACCCCCACAGGTCCCCGGCTCCTTGGGCCAGATAGCCTTGCTGTATCATCACTGGCAGGGTACTGACGATGCCGGCAAAAATTATCAGCGATACGCCATTACCGATACCATACTCGGTAATCAATTCCCCAAGCCATACAAGGAACATCGTCCCTACGGTCATCGCCAATATCATCGTAACAGTTGGAAGAAGTGCATCACCGGATAGACCGATACTACCGGGGGGAAAGATACCCTGACTCTGTAGCAATATCATCTGGGCGTAACCCTGTAGAACCGCCAAGGGCACGGTTAGCCAGTGGGTGTACTGGTTAATTCTCGCTCTCCCAGCATCACCTTCCCGGGCAATCGCCTGAAGACGAGGGATTATCGGTACTAGTAGCTGCATGAGAATAAGTGCAGTTATATATGGATAAACCCCGAGAGCAGCTATACTCATGTTCCTCATCGCCCCGCCGCTAAAGAGATCCAGCATCCCCACCAGCGATCCTGCACTACTGCCTCCTGCAAGGAATTCGCGCATGGCCTCAACATCCGCACCCGGTACAGGGACGTGGGCAACGAACCGGAAAATGACCAGCAGACCCAGGGTGATCAGTATCTTCTTCCTCAGGTCAGCCTGACCAAAGGCATCGATCATTGCCTGAAGCAACTTAGGTCTAGTGTCTCTTCGTTCCTGACTCACTATCAATTTCCTCTACTATTCCCCCGGCTGCCTCTATCTTACTCCTTGCTGTTTGCGTAAATTTATGCGCACTCACCGTAAGGGGTTTTAAAAGTTCACCATCGCCCAGAATCTTTATCGGTTTCTTTAATGATTTTACCAGCCCCTTCTCCATAAACTGCTGTGGTGCTACCTCGCTATCCGCCTCAAATCGATTAAGGACTGTAATATTAATGGTGGCATACTCTACTCTGAAGATATTGGTGAAGCCCCGCTTCTCAGGCAAACGCTTGACCAAAGGGTTTTGGCCACCCTCAAAACCAGGACGAATTTTGCACCCGGAGCGCGCCTTCTGCCCTTTGCTACCTTTTCCCGCAGTCCTGCCATGACCGCTTCCCAGGCCCCGTCCTATTCGCTTTCGTTTATGCCTTGCCCCTGTTGATGGGGCTAGTTCATGCTGCTTCACCGTTCTCCTCCACGGTTACTAGATGCTTTACCTTCATAATCATGCCTCGAATCGATGGCGAATCATTATGCTCAACAGTCTGGTTTAGTCGACGAAACCCCAGGGCCTGAAGCGTTCGCTTCTGATCCTGAGGGTGACCAATGCCGCTTCTAACCCAGGTGACTATCAGCTTATCCAATAGTTTCCTCCCCCAGTGGCTTTGACTTCCGCCTGGCCAAAACTTGCTGAGGATCCCTTATCTGACTTAATCCCAGTATGGTCGCTCGCACCACGTTTATCTTATTATCGGTCCCTTGGCTTTTGGTGAGGATATCAGTTATACCGGCAAGCTCTAATACCACGCGTACCCCACCACCAGCGATCAACCCTGTTCCTGGCGCTGCTGGCTTTAGTAGCACCTTCGCAGCCCCCGATCTAGCGACAAACTTATAAGGTATGGTGCCATCCTTTATATACACGCTTACCAGTTGCTTGCGGGCGATAGCTCCTCCCTTTCGAATGGCTTCCGGTATCTCCTTGGCTCTTCCCAATCCAGCACCCACACGCCCATTACCATCGCCTACGACCACTAGAGCGGTGAAACTGAAGCGCCTCCCTCCTTTTACCACCTTGGCTACACGCCTAATGTCAATAAGTTTCTCGTTCAGGGTTAACTCGCTGTAATCGGTACTCTCCATCTAAAAAACCAAGCCTCCCTCTCTGGCAGCTTCTGCCAAAGCTTTTACTCGACCATGATACTTGTATCCGCCTCTGTCAAACACTACCCCTGCTATTCCCCTCTCTATTGCCCGACTGGCTACTATCTTTCCTATGAGCGCTGCAGCTGCCACTTTCTTCTCCCCCTTCACCTCAGATCTCACACCTGGCTCAAGGGTCGACGCTGAGATTATAGTGCGACTCAGGTTATCGTCTACCACCTGGGCATAAATATGGCTCAGGCTACGATAAACACATAGTCGTGGGCGTTCCGCTGTGCCTGAAACCTTCCTTCTCACCCGGGCATGTAATCTTTGTCGAGTTGTTTTGGTGTCTTTTCTGCGCATTACCTGGCACCAACCTTCCCTGATTTACCCGGCTTGATACGAACCTTCTCACCGGCATATCTTATTCCCTTGCCTTTATAGTGATCTGGAGGTCTTACAGCACGAATTTTCGCTGCTACATCCCCTACCATTTGCTTATCAATACCCTGAACGCTTATCCGTTGCGCCTCCGGCACGACAACAGATACCCCGGCAGGAGCGACAATCTCTACCTGATGTGAATATCCTACCTGAAGCACTACTTTCTCCCCGACTTTCTGGGCGCGATATCCGACACCAACAATCTCCAGATCCTTCTGAAACCCCTTACTCACCCCCTCCACCATATTGGCTAGCAGGCTTCGGGTCAGCCCGTGAAGCGAGCGGTGAATCCGGTTATCGCTATGTCGAGAGACAGTAAGCACACCTTCGTTTAATGTAATATCCATCGCCGGGTCAAACGAGCGGAAAAGTTCCCCATTAGGACCCTTTACCCGTACCGCGTTTTCTTTTATGTCAACCTCAACCTGTGGAGGTAATGGAATAGGCATACTTCCAATACGAGACATCAACTCCTCCGTTACCATACATAGCAAAGCATTTCGCCACCTAATCCCTGGCGCCATGCCTGCTGGCCTATCATCACCCCTTTTGGAGTGGAGATAATGGCTATACCGGTTCCCCCATATACCCTCGGAATCTCTTTCCGCTGAACGTATATCCTTAGCCCGGGCTTGGATATTCGTTTAAGTCCGGAGATCACAGGCTCCTTCTCCGTATATTTTAGATATATCTTAATTACCCTTTGTTGCTGGCCTTTTAAAACCTCGTAATCCCTGATGAAGCCTTCCTCTCTGAGGATTTTAGCAATAGAGAGCTTCATTCTTGAGGAAGGTACGAGGGTAAATTCGTGCCTAGCAAGAACGGCGTTCCTTATTCTGGTTAGCATATCGGCAATTGGATCGGTTACCATCGCTTCACCTCTTACCAGCTAGACTTCCTCACCCCCGGGATTTGTCCCTGTAGAGCGAGCTCCCTGAAGCATATGCGGCACAGCCCAAACTGACGGATATAGGCTCGTGGTCTGCCACAACGGCTACAGCGATTCCTTTTCTGCACTTTATACTTTGGTACTCGTTGCGCCTTTACAATACTAGATACCTTCGCCATTTTTTCACTCTTTTCACTTTTATTGCCAGTCTCCGAAGAGAACACGGCTGCTTGATCGATAGCCCCCTAATTATTCATCAGCTCTTGATTCCCGTGAGAACGGCATTCCCATGAGTTCAAGAAACCTGCTACCTTCATCATTGTTACGAGCCGTAGTGACGACTGAAATCTCCATCCCTCGAACCTTGTCTACCTTGTCATACTCGATCTCAGGGAAGATTAGCTGCTCCTTTAGTCCCAGCGTATAATTACCTCGGCCATCGAAAGAGTTTCTGGATATACCCTGAAAATCTCGAAGGCGTGGCAAGGAAATACTAACCAGCTTATCAAAGAAATCATACATCCGCTCTCCGCGCATTGTTACCATAACTCCGATAGGCATTCCCTTGCGTAATTTAAAACCGGCGATAGGTCGCTTTGCCCTGGTGATCACCGGGTGCTGTCCTGTTATGCTAGCCAGGTCACGCTCCGCCGCCTCTATGATATTGGCTTGTTGTATCGCCTCCCCAATGCCAATATTAACAACAATCTTTTTCAGGCGAGGTACCTGCATTACACTCTTATAGCCGTAATCTCTCATCATAGTAGGGATAACTTCTTCTTTATACTTTTCCTTCAATCGGGACATTAGCCTATTACCTCGTGGCATCGACGGCACACCCTTGCCTTCTTGCCATCCTCCATAATTCGAGAGCTGAGTCGCGTAGGACGATTACATTTAGGACACTGAAGCATTACGTTAGAAATACTGATCGGGGCCTCTCGCTCAATGATACCTGCTTGTCTTACTGTTCCCCGTGGCTTGGTGTGGCGCTTCACCATATTAACACCCTCTACCATTACACGCTGCTCACTATGCAGGGATTGATGCACCTTCCCCTTCTTCCCTTTATCTTTACCGGTAATAACGACTACTATATCATCTTTTTTTATCTTCATCTTAGAGCACCTTATAGCACCTCTGGAGCCAGAGAGAGGATCTTCATGAAGTTCTTTCGCCTTAACTCATATGCCACCGGACCGAAGATGCGCGTTCCTTGAGGATTATTCTTATCGGTAAGGATTACCGCAGCGTTATCATCGAATTTGATATACGACCCATCGCGCCGCCGATAGGGTTTTGCTGTACGTACGATTACAGCCCGCACCACTTCACCTCTTTTTACCGCTCCCCCCGGCGTCGCCTCCTTAACAGAGGCTATGATAATATCGCCAACACGAGCATATCTCTTTCCAGTTCCACCAGGAACATTTATGCACATGATGCTCTTGGCCCCGGTGTTATCGGCTACCCTCACCCTCGTCATGTGCTGAATCATACTAATTCACCTTTAGATAATATATCCACCACTTTCCATCGTTTATCCTTGGAAAGTGGGCGCGTTTCCTCGATCCGCACTACATCCCCGATATGACAGGTATTTTGCTCGTCGTGGGCCTTGAATTTACTGATGCGCCTTACACGCTTTTTATATAACCGATGAGGCCTGGAGAATTCTACCGCCACCACCACAGTCTTATCCATCTTGTCACTGACAACACGACCTACCCTTGTTTTTCTTTTGTTATCCTCTTTAGCTAACGTAACCATATTACTCCTCTGTGGAGAGTTCTATTTCCCTCATGACGGTTTTTATCCGGGCGATCCTCTTTTTCACTTTACCGATCTCGTGATAATTCACCAGTTGCCTGGTCGAGAGGCGAAATCGAAGATTAAACAGCTCAC